>NZ_BCPS01000057.1:0-83959 GCF_016586185.1 Paenibacillus sp. EPM92 | reverse complement strand
CGATATGCGCGACAAGCCGCAGGTTGTGCTCAATCAACAGATTTCGCGATTCTTGGTTTCCTTCGGCCATTATCCGCAAATGCTTTGCCTCGTCTTCTTCGGCGAGCGGCTGCGGGAACGCGTTATTTTTGACATAGGAGACCAAGAGCATGAGCTGCTTAATGAAAAGCGCAATCATTGCAAAAAAAACAGGCACGGATCAGTTCACCCCCTGAAGTTTTGCCCGCCCTCGCCTGACCGGCATAGGAGTGGCGCATCACTACAGTGTATGTGGGCGTAAGCCTAATCGTGCCTGTACCGTGAACTATCGGATCCTATGAGAAAATACGCTACAATTTCTTACAGTCAACAAGGGTTTTGGAACTGCTCCCGTATGTCTACCCAATCCGTCATTGTATAAATGTGAATTTTCTGGCGTTCGCTTTCAATTGATATGGACTTAGCCGGTGGCTTCCATCAGCCCTGTTTCTGATTTAGATCGCAATGGGAGTATCCTTTAATACGGTATAAACGTCTACGTAATTATAACCATGGGCTTCGGCTACTGCCTTAAAAGTAACTTTGCCATCGATGACGTTAATTCCTTTGGCCAGCGCCGTGTTTTCCAATGCTGCCTGCCGATGCTTCTTGTTAGCAATTTGCAAGCCATATGTCGTAGTCACATTAGTCAAGGCGATGGTCGAAGTTTTTGCTACCGCCCCAGGCATGTTGGCAACAGCATAATGGATAACGCCGAATTTCTTATAAATCGGGTCGTCGTGGGTCGTAATCCGGTCTATCGTTTCAATCGATCCCCCTTGATCGATTGCCACATCGATAATTACAGATCCGGGACTCATGTTCTTCACCATATCTTCAGTGACTAAACGCGGGGCCCGCGCGCCAGGAATCAACACCGCTCCGACAACTAAATCTGCATCTCGTACTGCACATGCAATGTTCTTCGGGTTTGACATAACTGTTTTGATACGGCCGGTGAGCAGATCATCCAGCTGCCGCAATCGTTCTGGATTAATATCGAGAATAGTAACGTCTGCCCCTAATCCTAGTGCCATCTTTGCAGCGTTGAGTCCGACGATTCCGCCACCGATTACGGCTACTTTCGCAGGCTCAACTCCCGGCACTCCGCTTAAGAGGACTCCCTTGCCCCCATTCGATTTCTCCAAAAAATGTGCTCCTATTTGGATCGACATCCGTCCAGCTACTTCACTCATCGGCGTAAGCAGCGGTAAACTGCCGTTATCCAATTGGATCGTCTCGTATGCGATCGCAGTCACCTTATTGTCCACCAGCGCTTTTGTCAGCGCAGGTTCCGGAGCCAGATGGAGATATGTGTATATGATCATCCCTTCCCGAAAATACCGGTATTCTTCCGGCAGCGGCTCTTTCACTTTGACGATCATTTCCCCGGCCCATGCTTCCTTGGCCGTAGCCACGATTGTAGCCCCGGCTTCAACGTAATCTTGATCCGTAAATCCGATACCTGCCCCCGCATTTGTCTCTACAAGCACATCATGACCTGCAGCTTTATAAACCGCGACTGAAGCCGGCGTCATACCTACACGGCTTTCATTATTTTTTATTTCTCTTGGAAGCCCAATAAGCATTCCTATCCCCCCTTTAGTAATTGCTGATAACCTCTTTCATTGTATGAACCATAAAATCCAAATCCTCATCCGTAGACGAAAGGGGAGGAGAAAGTGTCAACACGTTATTGAAACCGGCAACGGTATCCCCATTCTTCCCTATAATTAGACCTCGCTTTTTACACGCTGCTATAATTTCCCCTATATTCGCAACATGTAGCGGTTCTTTTGTCTCCTTGTTCCGCACCATTTCAATTCCCATTAAAAATCCGAAGCTTCGTATGTCACCAACCTGAGGATGGTCCAACAGCTGCTGCATCTGCGTATTCAGTTTGTCCCCGAGCTGCCTGGACCGCTCGACCAATTGTTCTCGTTCCATAATCTCAAGGTTTTTCAAGGCCACCGCACAAGAAGCCGGACTTCCCCCGAAAGTGTTCACATGTCGAAAGTGGTTGTATTCGGTATTTTCTTTAAAGGCATCATAAATCTCTTTGCGCACGGCGGTCGCGGACAAAGGCAAATAGGCACTGGTCAAACCTTTTGCCATCGTAACGATATCTGGCTGTAAACCATAGTTCATAAATCCGAATTTTTGACCCGACCTTCCGAACCCGCATATCACTTCATCGATAATGAGCAGCACATTATGTTGTTTGCAAATACGCTGCACTTCATCTAAATAGATCTGGTCGGGAATAATGATGCCGCCTCCTGTAATCACAGGCTCCATAATGACCCCGGCTATCGTTTCCTTTCCTTCCCAGATAATCGTTTCTTCAATCTCGCGAGCGCACTGCAGATTAAAATCCTCAATCGTCATCCCTGAAGGGCGCCTATAGCTGTCCGGTGGACGAACATGTACAAACCCTGCCGCTAGAGGCTCGTATTTATATTTGCGCTGGGCCTGCCCCGTTGCCGCTAGGGCTCCCATGGAATTGCCATGATAAGCACGGTACCGTGAAATGAATTTAAAGCGACTGTTCTCACCATTTTGCTGATGGTATTGTCTTGCGATCTTAAACGCAGTTTCATTGGCATCAGAGCCGCTATTGGAGAAAAAAATAACATATTCCCCTTCCAGCCATTCATTCAGCTTGGCAGCCAATTGAACGGCAGGCAGGTGGCTTTGGGTCAACGGATAATAAGGCATTGCGCTCAATTGTTCGTACGCCGCCCTGGCAAGTTCCTCCCGACCGTAGCCTACATTGACGCACCACAAACCGGACATCCCGTCTAAATACCGGTTTCCGTTCATATCCGTGATCCAAGAACCACTGCCGCCTGTAACAACCATAGGCGGCACCTTCTCGTTATAAGGTGACATAGCATGCCATAAATACCTTCGGTCTTGTTCAAGCACACCGTCGGATTCACTTTTCCGAAACATCTTCTCATCTCCTCGTATTATATTTTCAGAACCTTCTTTTCGACGAATTTCCAGTGAATTTTCAGTTGTTTCATGGGCGTATATCTGAATCCGTACCTAAGCCCGAAGGGCAAGGAACGGAAGTCAGAGTCTGGAGTAAATTCGCTCTTTGACAATTCAATAAAAAATTCTATCAGGGTCTTGGATTTTTCGTGATGTTCCCGGACAATGATCTTGGGGTCATTTGGGGAAATTCGACTTTCCTCCTGTAGCTCGACTACATTTAAAGTCTGTTTCCCCAGCACTCGCGCTGAGCTTCTTACCCGCTGGCAGTTCCCTTTGGCAACCCATGCTCGAAGATAGCAGCTTCGAGGCAGCTCATGGACCAGAGGCAGTTCTCATAGGCGAGGGTGACTGATCGGCGAGCGCGCTGGGGGCATCCCGAAGAGTCCAATTCCCTGAATCCCCAATACAGAAGGGAGGGATCACCCTTGAAATTATTTGTCGGTATTGACGTCAGTTCAGAAGAACTGGAAGCGTGTTTCATGAATTCAGAAGGCGATACGCTTGAAACGCTCAAAGTCGAAAACAATCTGCACGGTGCCTCGCATCTGCGCGACCGCATCGTCGCTGCTGCGGACAAGCTGCCGGCTTCTGAAATCCATATCGGCCTGGAAGCGACTTCGGTCTACAGCTGGCACCCCGCCATGTACCTGCATGAGGATGCCGCGCTTCAAGAGCGGAAAACCAAGGTGTTCACGATTAATCCAAAGCTTATCCACAAGTTCCGGGAGGCTTATGCAGATCTGGACAAGACCGACCGGATCGATGCCTGGATGATCGCCGACCGCTTGCGCTTCGGCAGGCTGACCACAACGATCGTCATGCAGGAACAGTATGTGGCACTGCAACGGCTGACTCGCATGCGTTTCCACCTCGTCCATAACCTACGCGTGAGAAACAGTACTTCCTGCAGAACCTGTTTTACAAATGCAACGCGTTCCGTACCGAGGTTGACAGCTCCGTATTCGGCCACGCGATCCTGTAAATGCTCTCCGAGAAGTACAGCCTTGACGATATCGCAAACATGGAAGTCGCCGACCTGGCCGACTATCTCAGGGAGAAAGGGCGCAATCGTTTCCCTGATCCCGAACATGTCGCCAAATGCATCCAGAAGGCCGCTCGCGCCTCCTACCGTCTGTCCAAGGTCGTCGAGGATTCCATCGACCTGGTGCTCGGCACCTCGATCCAGGCCATCCGAAGCATCCAGAGCCAACTCAAGGAACTCGACAAAGCGATCGAACGCATGCTTGAAGGCATTCCGACTTCCCGGTGTCTGCGCTCGATCCCCGGCATTGACCGGGTCTACGCCGCCGGCATCCTGGCCGAAATCGGCGATATTGAGCGTTTCAGTGATCAAGCGGCCGTGGCCAAGTATGCGGGCCTCGTTTGGCGGAAGCATCAGTCTGGCCCCTTCGAGGCCGAGGATACGAAACGCATTCGTTCCGGCAACCGATTCCTTCGCTATTACCTGGTTGAAGCTGCCAACTCGGTCAAAAACCGCGAACCGGAATTCGGCGAGTTTTACCGGAAGAAATTCGCGGAAGTGCCCAAGCATCAACACAAACGCGCCCTCGTCTTAACGGCAAGAAAACTTGTGCGTCTGGTCGATGCGCTGCTACGCAACGGCCAACTCTACACGCCTGGAAGGAAGGTGAATAGGGCGAGCCATTGATCGCATCCTTGTAATCCTTCAGTAATATTTCCAGTTTTAGGAAATATCTGAAACTGGGTTTCTTTGGTGCTGCCATTTTTCCCGACTCGTGACGATTTAGGCCAAAAAAATTTCCAATTCTCACGATTTAGAGACTTGACATATTACCGCTGGACTTTTATAGTTTGATAGCGGGCTATCAGCATTTTTTTACGAGTATAAAATTCCACTCCGTCTTTTCCGTTTGCATGCAGATCGCCGTAGAACGATTTTTTAAAACCGGAGAAAGGGAAAAAAGCCATCGGAGCCGGAACGCCTAAATTTACGCCGAGCATGCCGGCATCCATTTCTTCACGGAATTGGCGAATTGCTTTAGCACTGTCTGTATATATGCACGCACCATTGGCAAATTCTGAGGCATTGGACACAGCAATGGCTTCCGTTAAATCTCTTACTCGCACCACGGACAGCACCGGAGCGAAAATTTCATCCTTCCAAATTTTCATTCCCGGGGTTACATGATCGAAAATCGTCGGTCCGACAAAATACCCTTCCTCTTTGACCGCTCCGTCCATTCTGCCATCACGTACAAGTAAAGCCCCTTCTTGCTCGCCACTTTCAATGTAACTAATACTGCGTAATTTATTTTCTGCCCGTATCACCGGACCCAAAAAGACACCCTCTTCCAGACCATTTCCGATGGTTATATCATCAGCCGCCTGAATGAGCCGCTCTACGAGTTCATCCGCTATACTGCCCACCGCTACAACTACAGACGCCGCCATGCAGCGTTGACCCGCAGAACCGAATGCTGCGCTGACAATGTTTGTAACGGCGTTGTCTAAATCCGCGTCCGGCATGACAATGGAATGATTTTTGGCTCCCGCAAGGGCTTGCACTCTCTTCCCTTTAGCAGCCGCTTTTGTGTAAATATACTCTGCAACGGGCTGTGAACCGACAAACGAGACCGCCTTGACATCTTCATGCTCCAAAATCCCATTCACCACATCGTGTGCTCCGTGCACAACGTTCAAAACTCCGCCCGGAAGACCTGCCTCATGAAAGAGCTCCGCCAATCGGTTCGCCAGCAATGGCGTTCGTTCGGAAGGCTTCAGAACAAACGTATTGCCGCACACTATCGCAAGAGGGAACATCCAGCAAGGTACCATCATCGGAAAATTAAACGGGGTAATTCCAGCGATAACGCCGAGCGGAAACCGGTACATACCCGACTCAATTCCTGTCGCGATGTCAGGCAATTGACTCCCCATCATCAATGTCGGCGCGCCCGCCGCAAACTCCACGCATTCAATACCGCGCTGTACTTCCCCATATGCCTCCTGGAGGTTTTTACCATTCTCCAAGCTGATGATCTGCGCGAGTTCGTCCCAGTTCTCCACAAGCTTCTGTTGATAACGGAATAAAATTCGAGCTCTTCGCGGAACTGCTGTTTGCTTCCAACTTTGAAAGGCTTTCTTTGCCGCTGCGACTGCTGCATCCAATTCCCGCCTTGTGGAGATTGGGACACTTGCAATGATTTCACCGGTTGCCGGATTAGGAACCTCATCATATCTCGAACTAGAGGAATCCACCCATGCTCCATCTATAAAATTTTTTACTTTTATATATTTCAATAGAGTCTCTGCCAAACGTTATTCCTCCTATATCGATTTATGTTTTTCAATTGAAGCTTTTGGTAACATTATAGGAGCTCCACGAATCTATAACATTAGACACGATGTTAGGAACTATCGATAATCTTTTTACAGAAAGCCTCCCGATCGTACACCTTATGCCATAAAAAAGCGGCCCCATTAGCCGCGTTTTTTAAACAACGTTGCTCCAATGCTGAAGCTTGCCTTATACCTGCTGAAACTTTTTTCTCTTCAGGAAATTTCCGCTGCCCGCTTTGCCGACGAATTGTTTATCCCTGATGACAAAATTTCCACGGCTGATTACGGACACAGGCTGCCCTCTGACCGTCATTCCTTCGAATGGATTATAATCCGCTGCCATATGATGCGTATCCGCCGATATCTTACGCTCAATATCAGGGTCAAACAAAACCAAGTCCGCGTCACTGCCGACCGCTATCGTGCCCTTTTGCGGAAATAGCCCAAATAGCTTCGCATTTTGAGTAGACACCATATTTACAAACTGATGAAGGCTGATCCGCCCCTTGTGTACACCTTCCGAATACAAAATGCTGAACCGGTCTTCAATAATCGGCCCGCCGTTCGGTATTTTCGTAAAATCTCCTCTCCCAAGCTCCTTCTGCCCTGTAAAGTCGAAAGAGCATTGGTCCGATCCGATCGTTTGCAAATGCCCTAGACGCAAGGCGTCCCAGAGAACCTGCTGGTTCGGCTTTTCACGCAGCGGTGGGGACCATACATATTTCGCACCCTCAAAGTCAGGAAGTTCCAAGTAAGATTGATCAAGCACCAAATATTGCGGACATGTTTCCCCGTACACGCGCAATCCTCTTTGCCGCGCATCGGTTATTTGCTTCACGGCTTCCGCACAAGTTACATGAACGACATAAAGCTGCGAATCCGCCAGCCCACATAGATAGGCGGCGCGGCCGGTCGCCTCGCCTTCCAATTCAGGAGGGCGCGTCAACGCGTGGTAAATCGGGTCTGTATTGCCTTTAGACAGCGCATCCTTCGTCAAATAGTCGATAATATCGCCGTTCTCGGCATGCACCATAACCAGCGCCCCGTGTTTTTTCGCAAAGAGTAGCGTGCGGTACAAGGTATCGTCATTTACCTGAAACACATCTTTGTACGCCATGAATACCTTGAAGGATGTAATTCCTTCTTCCTCGATCACCTGCGGCAGTTCATTAAGCACTTCCTCGTTCATTTCCGAAATCATCAAATGGAAGCTGTAATCGATAACCGCTTTATTTCCGGCCTTTCGGTGCCACGCTTGAATAGCGTCTGTTAGCGGTATCCCCTTTGTCGTCAGACAGAAATCGATGACGGTCGTCGTCCCGCCGAAAGCCGCCGCTTTCGTACCTGTCTCGAAGTCATCCTTCGTCGTTGTGCCCCCAAAAGGCATATCCAAATGGGTGTGAGGATCAATGCCGCCCGGAAATATATATAACCCTCTTGCATCAATCACTTCCGAACCGGTTTCAACCAAATTAGAGCCGATTGCCTTAATTTTGTGACCTTCAATCAATATATCGCCTTTATATATGTCCACTGCCGTAACGATCGTTCCGCCTTTGATTAACATATTCATAACATTTCACCCTCCTGCTCGGACTTTGCTAGAGCAAAACTAGAATACTGTTTTGTTTTTAATCCGCTTTTTACGGAGGCCATTTTCATAGCGGTTCGATATAACAGCTCCGTTCCTAAAACAATGTCGTCGCCATCTGCAAACTCCGCGGGATTATGACTGATTCCATCCTTGCAGCGGACGAAAATCATTCCATAGTCACACACATAAGACAGCTCCAATGCATCATGAAAGGGTCCGCTCATCAATTCGGGCACACGCAAGCCCATGTCAGCCGCACATTCCCTCATCGTTTGCATAATCGACTCGGCGCAGTATCTCGGGTCACTTTTCGTATCGACGCTGATGTTGTACTTCAGGCCATGTTCCGACGCGGTACGTTCAATTAAATGGTACAATTGTTCTTCCATCCGGTTACGTCGCTGAAGATCAATATCCCGCAAATCAACACTGAACACTACCTTTTCAGGTATAATATTCCTGGAATCCGGGAAAACGGACAGCGTTCCTACCGTCGATACCGTCGGCGCCCCTTCTTCGCTTCTGGCCAGCTCATTTAATCCTGCTATTATTTTTGCGGCTCCTACCAATGCATCCTTGCGCAGGGCCATGGGCACAGAGCCGGCGTGCCCGGCGAACCCGATCAATTCAACGGTCAGCCAGATTGGACCGGATATTCCGGTAACAATCCCAATGGGCTCTCCTTTGGCTTCCAAAACAGGCCCCTGTTCAATATGCATTTCCAAATAAGATCCGATTTGTCCCGGCTTATATTCCGATACTGCGAAATCGTCCGGCGAGCATCCGAATTCCTTCAGGGCTTGACGACGGGTTATTCCATTTTTGTCGGTTCTCTCTAGTTCCCCATCCTCCAACTTCCCCAAAATCCCCCGTACGCCAAAGAGGCCTTTATTAAACCGGCATCCTTCCTCATCAGCAAAAGCGACAACCTGAATGGGCATCTCCGGTACGAAACCCCTCTCCGTAAAAGTCTGTACCGTTTCCAAGGCACCGAGAACCCCAATAACACCGTCAAATCTCCCGCCATATGGCTGGCTGTCGATATGTGATCCAAGCATCAAAATAGGAGCATCAGGATTTTTCCCCCGCAATGTACCTATCAGATTACCGAAGGCATCAATTCGAGATTGCAATCCCGCTTCTTCAAACCAACGTTTCACAAGCTCAACGGCCTGCCTGTCTTCTTTACTGTGCGCCAACCTGCAAACGCCGGTCGCACCAATTTGGCCGATTTTGGAGAGTTCCTCAATCCTGTTTAGCAATCTGTTCTTATTTACGCTGATTGTCATTGCCTCATTTCCCTCCTATTCCCGATTTGTCAATTTATCAGGATTTAGTATTTGATAGGCGCGCAAAGCGACTTGGAGAGCCAGGCGAATCTCCGGGTTCATAAAATCTGCACCAAGCAGTTCCATAATTTTTTCCAGACGATAATAAAGCGATTGTCGGACAATAAATAATTTCTGAGCCGCGATTTGTTTGGAGCCGTCATGATCAAGATATACTTTCAATGTGCGAAGCAGTTCACTGCCTTTGGATTGGTCGTGCTCGATTAAAGGACCCAAATAGCTATCAACGAAAGACTGCAATACTTTTTTGTCCCCAAGATTAAACAATAATTGAAAGACTCCCAGATCCTCAAAAAATAGAACGTTATCCTCAAAACACGGGTAAAGCTCCAGCGCATTCATAGCTTCCCTGTAACTAAGGTAAGCGTTATGTAATTTTACATAAGACCCTCCAATTCCAATCAACAGCCTAAAATGTTCGTTTTGCTCATCCTTACTTAATTGCTGGAGGGTTTGAAATACTTTGCTTAATCCCGTCTTTGATGATCGCTTTGTGTTCAGATCGATGGCGACAACAACAAGACCGTTTTTCTTTAAAGTAATAAGGGGCAAAAATGAATGCTGTTCAAATATGGACCGAATGACCATGGATAGATGGATACCCACGGAATCAGCGCCCTCTTTCGCTTCATTCCATCTATGTTCATCGGAACGGTAGAACTCTATAAGGCATACCCGATAGCTGGCTTCATTCAATTTTTTAAAACCGCTGCCGACCAACGATTTGATTTCCTCTTCATCCTTGATTCGCAAGTGTATCAGATCATCAATCCATAAATTTTCGGTATACAATTTCCGTTCTTCTATATACCTATTTCTTAACAAATCTTGGGAAATCGAGAGTGTAGCTGAATCGAGAATCAAGTAATCGTACTGCTCCGGTTCTTGATCCAATACCATAACAACGTAAGCCCATGGTTTACCTAATGCACCCGCCGGTTGCACGATCATCGTGTTGTTCTCATACTTCCATTGATAAGTCTCGGCATTCGGATGGTTTTCAGGTATTTCCTCCAGGCGATCGGAAATAAATTTCATCATTTTTTTCTGCTCATGAGCAGGCAGTGCCGGAACAAACTGGGCTTGTTTTTTGACAGGTAAATATATCACTTGAGCTAACGTGCTTGAATGAAGCAGCTTCAATACATTCGTAACCCCATTGGAGCTCAAGGTTAGACGATGGAATTCCCTAGAAATACGTTCAAGATCTTTTAGGATTTCATGGTGCTTATTGATAATTAAAGAGTGTAAATCCTGAGTGATATCAACAAAACGCACGGTATGCGGAAAAATAATAAGCGGAAAACGGTATCTGTTAGCCGCTTCAATCATCTCTTCCGGAACTGAATTGAAATGTGTTCCGAGCTCAATACACAAGCAAGAAGCATTTTGATGAACCAACTTTTCAATATATGAGACAAAGGAGGACAGATTTGATTGGAACGCAATCCCTGTCGTTAGGATCATTTCTTCTCCATGAATTAATAGATCGAAATTAGATGTTTCAAGAATATGAACCCAACGCACGCTGCGGTTTAGCCCTTTATCCCCAGCTACCACAAGCGCATCTTGAAAAAGAGGACGCCGCAATACTTCTTCAACCGTAAGTGTACATTTGAGATCCAACAAAAAACCTCCATTCGTTGTTCAGCTGCCGGAAGATCAGATTAATGAAGGTTGCAGAAATAGGAATGGAACCTAAGAATTCGTGTCAGGCAATGGAGGATTTTCATAGAGTAACCGCCCCCATCCCGAAATCGAATCTCGAATGCCCGCAGATTGACATAATGCCCACATTAGAAGAAGGACACTATCAAAAATGATGACGTTACATTGCTTTTCAATCTCTTCGACATATATGGCAGCCGCAAGATTCGTGCAAAAGGCGCTTACCGCCTCACATCCGCGGCTCAATTCGGCAAGGCTTGCTCTTATTACGGCTCCGTCAATTTGAGCAATGCTCGTATTCGCAGTCAAATTAAGATGTACCTCCGAGGTGACGGGAAACCCTGCCTCGGAGAAATTTTTCATAATAGGTTCTACTAAGCTCTCAATATAAGGAACAAATAAACCTATTTTTTTGCATTGATAGGCTTGAAAAGCGGAAATCAGCGCCCAAGTGGCGGTGATCGAAGGGATACCGGTTTCTTCGAAAATCATATTGCACAGATGTTGGTCCCATTGTTGCCCTAACCACCCTCCCGAGGTTCCTCCCCAGGCGATGACGTCCACCTCCGCTTCCGCCAGCAGACGTGCGGCTTGTAAAAACTGCGAAAGCGCAAATTGGTTTTTGGATTGATCACTTACATCTACTTGGGATACGGATATCCGGGTGTAATGCACATCCAATCTAACGATTTGGGAAATCCGGTTCACAATCGGTTCTAATACGGTGTTGGAAGACGGTACAATGATTCCTGCCTTTTTATTTCGAACTTGAATGAGTATCCCCCCTTCCCAATCAAAAATTTCCACGTTTCAACCGTTACCTCACCAACTGATATAATTCCGGACTCACAATTTGGTCGATTACTGATTTTTGTTGATTCCCATCAACGTTTATCATCGTGCCATGAACATAACTTGCTCGATCAGAAGCCAGGAAAACCGTAACATCAGCAATTTCCTGTGCAGTGGCGATCCGCCCCATAGCAACGGATCGTTCAAATATTGCATTGGCTTCAGCCGGCGTCATATTGTGATCCCGCCCAAACGCCTCCATTAAATCATTCCAACGGTCCGTGTCTACAGGACCCGGGTTGACCGAATTGATTCGAATATTGTAACGGCCATATTGATTCGCAAGTGCCTGTGCCACAGCAAGGTCAGCAGCATTAGCAGCCGTTCCCGTCAGTTCCCAATACGGATATTTCAAGCCGTCATTTCCGACTACATTTACAACTACACCTTTTTTCTTTGCTTTGAAGTGAGGCATAACTGCTTTCATAGCACGAACGTAACCTAAAAATTTGACGGCTAATGCTTTATGCCAGATTTCATCATTCAGATCTTCCAGCATATACCCGGGGCATGCACCCGCATTGTTGATCAATATATCAATTTCTCCATAATGGTTAAGCGTTGCACTTACCACCTTTTGAACTTCAGCCTCATATTGAAGGTCGGCCGAAACGGTAAACACCTCGCTGCCGGGCACTTGATCTTGAATCCACTTTTTCGCTTCTTCCAACGTGTCCTGATTTCTCGCACAAATGGCAACTTTAGCTCCTTCTTTTACAAAAGTTAAAGCCACTTGGCGCCCGATTCCTTTACTGCCGCCTGTAATGAGTGCTACCTTGCCCGTTAAATTAAGTTCCATGTCGTTTCTCCTCCAGCTTGTAGTTAAATTATTGTTTTACTGCTTCTTCATATATCGATTCATCATAAGCGGACTTCACATCAGCCGGCTTCTCAATCAATCCGTACTTTAGCGCGATCTCTGCTGTCCGTTTATAGGAATCTTCCACAAACATTCCCGTTTGACTTTCCGTAAAGCCCTCCGGCTTCACCAGCTTCGCCATTTCCTTTAGCATGGTCGCTTGATGTTCTTTTGTTGTACTGCCTTCTACTACATTGGCCATCATAATCTCTACCGCTTCATCTTGATGTTCAATCGCATAGTTCCAACCCTTGAGTGTTGCGCGCACCACTTTTACGGCAAGATCCCGGTTGTTCTCTATCCATTCCTTTCTCGCAATAAGGGTGTCTTCAAGCATGCCGATACCAGCCTCTTCAATGCTGAACGTATACAAATCCGACTCTGTTATACCGTTTGCTTTAACAACATTGAATTCGTTATATGAAGTCACCGTAGAGACATCAACCTGATCGTTGAAAAACTGATCCATCATAAAACCCTGCTTCACAAGATGAACATCTTTCTCGGGGTTAATCCCGTTCTTCTCAAGAAAGGCCACAACCGGAAACTGTTTGCCTCCCATAAATGCCGAAATCTTCTTGCCTTTCATTTTCTCCGGACTGTCGATTCCCGTTGATTTTTTAGCAATCAAATATTTGCTGTTTTTTTGTGAAATTTGTGCGATGGATACAAGCGGAATTCCCTTATCGCGATTAACAAGAAGGCTGTCTACGGCCGTTATTCCTACATCGGCTACCCCGTTTGCCACTTGCTGTTCCGCAACGATATCGGGACCTCCGGGAATGATTTCGATGTCAATCCCTTCCTCCTCGTAAAACCCTTTATCTTTGGCCGCAAATATACCTGCGAACTGAGCCTGAGGGACCCACAGCAGTTGAATTTTCACTTTGTGCGGCTCTTCCGGTGAATGAGTCACCGCCGCATTCGATTCAGGGTTCTCCTCCTTCCCTGCGCCGCAAGCACTCAATAAGAGCATACTAGCGATCATAAGCAGAGCGGTTAATGTCTTATAGCGTCGAGGAAATGGTTTCACCGCGTTTCACCCTTTCAATTGTTCGGGCTTCTCATAAGCCCGGTTCACTCTTAGATAATCCACCCAATTTTCTGACTTTTCATAGACGCTCCCTACCTCTAGCAGCAAGCCTTCCGAATAAGGCTTACCTATTAACTGCATTCCTACAGGTAAAAGCTGTCTTGTAAACCCGCATGGAACGGTAATAGCCGGGAATCCGAGAAAGCTCGCAATCGCCGTTTTCCCAAGATTGAAAATATTGTTTATCGTTTTTTCCGGAGGGATCGTCCCTATATCATAAGGAACGATGACATTTGTAGGGGATACAATGATGTCACATTGCCTTAAGGTGTGTAATGCGTTATCGATGAACCGTCTTCTGAACCTTTGGGCTTGAAGATACTCGCTTGCGGTAACTTCTTTGCCCGAGTTCAAACGAACGTTCAAATCTTTGCCGTACCTCTCGGGATATTTATCAAACATCGGCTTGTGAAAACTATAAGCTTCTGACTTAGCAATCGTTTTCTGGGCCTCTAATGCTTGATCTGTATTTGGCAAATTGATCTCAATAATTTCGGCGCCGAGATCCTGCAATTTTTGAATGGCGGTGTGGACGATGTCTTTCATCTCCGGATCCATATGTTCAAAGAAATAATCATCGCAAACGCCTATTCTAACACCATATAAACTGTCCTTTTGAAAGGATAGGTTTAAATCCAATTTACCAAGCTTATCCTTGTCAGCCATAACACTTAGCATTATTGCGCTGTCTTCTACCGTCCTTGAGATCGGTCCGATATGATCAAATGTCCAGCTTAACGGAACTAATCCTTCACGGCTTACCACTTCGTACGTTGGCTTTAACCCCACAACCCCGCAGATAGAGGAGGGTAAACGTACAGACCCGGTAGTATCTGTGCCTACGGCGCCGAAACACATTCCTGTAGCGACTGCAACGGCCGAACCTCCACTTGAGCCTCCGGGAATTTTGTTTACATCCCAAGGATTACGTGTTTGACCGTAATGAGGATTCTCCGTTGTCGACCCTGCGCAAAATTCATGGAGGTTGTTTTTTCCGATAATAATGGCCCCCGCATCCTTTAAGCATTGGATTACAGCAGCATCTTTATCCGGCTTCCAGCTTTCAAAGATTTTTGAACCTGCGGTTGTGATTCTATCTTTTGTTTCAAAAACATCTTTAATAGCAATTGGCACCCCGTGAAGAGGGCCACGAACGTTGCCTTGCTGCAATTCTTGTTCAAGCAACTTAGCCTGCGTTAAAGCATCATCGGAGAGAACTGTAATAAAAGCATTCAACGTCGGCTCTAAGCGCTCAATTCTTTCTAATAGCTTCGTTGTAAGTTCAACGGGAGAAATCTCTTTTTTCTTGAGAGAAGAAGCAACGGACGAAATCGTTTCAAAAAATAAATCATACATCAGTGATCGCCCTCCCCTTTATCCTCCTCAAACACATAAGTAAAGGATGGTTCATACTCAACCGCTTCCGCTTCGGCCCCTATATGTAAAACCTCAATTAAGTAGTCGGTCATATTCATCCTTTCACATCCTCTCGTATGATCTGTCACTGTTACTTCGCCACAGCATCTTCATAGATCGATTCATCAAAAGCGGACTCCAGATCGGCCGGCTTCTTTATCAATCCGTATTTGAGCATGATATCTGCCGTCCGTTTAAACGACTCGTCAACAAACATCCCTACCTGGTCGCTTGTAAATCCTTCTGGCTTTATAAGCTTCGCCATTTCCTGAAGCATCGTCACCTGATGCTGCCTTGTCGTACTTCCTTCTATTACATTTTTCATAACGATATCGATCGCTTCTTCTTGATTTTCTATCGCATAATTCCAGCCTTTAAGAGTAGCGCGGACGATTTTTACCGCCAAATCCCGATTGTTCTCCACCCAATCCTCTCTGGCAAAAAGCGTGTCTTCGAGCATACTTATGGCGGCATCCTCAATGTTGAATACGTAAAGATCCGATTCTTTCATCCCGCTTTCCAATACAACATGATATTCGTTGTAGATCGTTGCGGTGGCTACGTCGACCTGATCGTTAAAAAACTGGTCCATCGTAAAACCCTGCTTCACAAGCTGAATGTCCTTTTCCGGGTCTATCCCATGATGTTCTAAGTATGCAATCGCCTGAAATTGTTTACCGCCCATGAAGGTAGCGATTTTTTTCCCTTTCATTTTTTCCGGACTGTCAATTCCCGTTGATTTTTTTGCAATGAGCACCTTACTGCTTTTTTGCGTGATTTGGGCCAAAGATACAAGCGGCACGCCGTTTTCACGATTCACCAGAAGGCTTTCTACCCCTGTGATGCCTACATCCGCCACCCCGTTGGCTACCTGCTGTTCCGCAACTACATCGGGTCCTCCCGGCACAATTTTGATATCAATCCCTTCGTCTTTATAGAAGCCCTTTTCCGCTGCTACATAAATGCCGGCAAATTGAGCCTGGGGTACCCATTTCAGCTGAACAGTAGCTTTTTGCATCTCTGTCTTTTCGGGTTCCGCAGATGTTGTAGGCAGTGCTGATTGTGTTCCAGTCGTCGATGCACTGCCTCCTCCACCGCAGGCGGCTAAAAGTAACGTGGACATCAATACGATCACCGTTGTGATCGTTTTAAATTCGACCCGAGTTTTCATCATTCTTATCAATCCTTTCATCAATTTCTTGCCCCATCCGCAATATGTACATCAGTGAATAAAACGCGCCAACGTCGGCATCACCTCCTCCATTGAACGTCGACACTTGGCGGCTTAGTTCGGAAGTTACCGTTTAAACACCTTCCAGGGCATAAATAAACGCTCAGACCGTTCAACTAGGGAATATAGAGCAATTCCAAGCAGAGACGAAATCACAATACAGCTCCAAGCTAAGGGCATGTTGGCCAGCTGAATTTGATCGGACATCAAGTATCCGAGCCCCCTGGAGGAAATGAAAAACTCTCCGACGATCGCCCCTATAATGCTTGTGGACATATTAATTTTTAAAGCTGCGAATATGTAAGGAAGGGAGTGTTTAAAACGTAATTTTAGAAAAATCTGACTTTTTTTTGCAGCATACGAGTGCATGAGTTCAAGATAGGTGCCGTCAATAGAGCGGAGACCTTTATACACATTCACAGTCATTGTAGCCATTGTAAGAATCGTTACTACGCCGATACGTGAACTGATACTATCGCCAAACCAATTGTTCATAATCGGTGCAAGAGCTACGATCGGCACAGCGTTCAACGCCGCAACAACCGTTACCCCTCCTCCTCCGATGCTCGGAAATAAAGAAGCCAGCGTAGCGATGATCAACCCTAAGACAGAACCGAGTAAAAAACCGCCGACAATTTCCGCCCCGGTATAGAGCGTATAAAGCATCAGTGTGCTACGGTTTTCTAATGTAGATTGCAAAATATCGCTTGGAACCGGCAGCTGATACAGCTCTAGCTGGAATAGAAAATGAAACAGCCGAACCTCCCAAAACAGGAGAAACAGAATGCCAAATATGGTTGGAAAAATAATCTCTCTTTGAAATATGCGTTGTTTCGTCCACTTTCGGGATAAATCCGTTGTTTTAGGCAAAGCTTGGCTTTGCTTCGTATATGATGGCGTTGATGGATTCACGCCGCCTCCCTCCTTTCTTTCCGAAACTCCGGTTGCCAGGAAGTCGTAAATTTCTCAATGAAAACAATAAATATAAATGAAGCAATACCGATGATCATGCTCGTCAAAATAGTAGACCAAAACATTCCGTTCTGGGCCGAGCCGTAATACAAGCTACTGAGCATAAGCACGCCGATCCCTTCGGGTGCTCCCATCATTTCAACTACAATGGAAGCTGTGACTGCTAGAGGAGCTGCTACTTTTAAACCCGCGAATAAGCCCGGGAGCGCAGACACTAATTTAAGTTTTGTATAGGTTTTCCAGGAAGACGCGGCATAAGAGCGCATCAACTCCAACCGCTCCGATCTTGTGCTTTCCAGACCATGCAATGAATTGATCGTCACCGGAAAAAAAGTGACATAAGCTGCCATCATAATTCGGGCTACATCTGCGTTCTGAAGAATTCCAAAAACAATAGGGGCAAGTCCCATAATCGGTATCATTTGAGAAGATATAATATAAGGGGATACCGTATATTTTACTGTTGTAGAAACACTCAGCAGGACCGCAAGCAACAAACCTATAATGGAACCGAGTATGAAACCGATAACGGCATTGCCGAATGTGATCATTCCTTGTTCAGATAGCGTTGCTACGTTTTGAACCATAGCGATCAGTACGTCATGGAGATAGGGCAGCTTCGATTGGGCGGCCTTGACCTGGAAGACATCCTGCATTAACCATGCGGCAACCTCCCAACATATGATAAGAACGAAAACCCAGACCACAGTAAGAATAGGGCGGAGCGACTTGTGGTCGAACAGTTTCATAGCTTACTCCCCTTCCTCATAAAAACAGCTTCGCACCTTCGTTATGTAATCGTAGTACTCTCTTAACTCCCTGATTTGCGGTTTTCGATCCACGCCCAGATCAATTTCATGAATGGAATGAATACGTCCCGGACGAGCTGATAAAACAATGATTCTATTCGATAAAAACACGGCTTCAGGTATGCTGTGCGTGACGAAAACAATTGTCTTTTTCGTTTTACGCTGAATTTTCATTAATTCGAGATGAAGCTTTTCTTTTGTGAATTCGTCCAATGCAGAAAACGGCTCATCCATGAACAGAATTGGCGGGTCAAGCGACAAGGCCCTTGCAATGGCTACCCGTTGCTGCATACCACCGCTGAGCTGCCATGGATAATGTTTTTCAAAGCCGGCAAGTCCAACCAGCTCCAACATTTCTTTGGCCTTGTCCGAACACTCCCGTTTGCTGCGGCCCATAATTTCAAGCGGTAATTCAATGTTCTGCTGTACCGTCCGCCACTCAAACAGGGTGGGGCTCTGAAATACGATACCGAACTTTCTTTGCAACCTTGCAATGCGGGGAAGTTCGCTTTCAACGACAATGCTGCCTGAAGTGGGGTGGATGAGATCCGTCATCATTCGGAGCAGCGTCGATTTGCCGCAACCGGAAGGTCCGAGCAGCGAGACCACTTCGTTCTTGTATACATCAAAGCTAACTTGCTTTAGAGCCGTAATTTCTTTCTCTTTTGTTCCGAAAACCATACTGACGTTGTTAACGGATATCTCCACTTGTTGTTCTTTCAACACAGCACTCATAACGTTCCCTCCCGTAACCATATAATAATGTAAGTTTTTATAATTTTATATGTAATAATATAAAACATAATAAAGTATATTTCATTAGACAAATTAGTATTTAAAAGGTGATTATCGTTTTACACTTTGTAAAACATAGAATAATGTTATGTTTTATAACACGAATAATTGTGGATTTTTCTGCTTTACATTTAAAAAGAATCCTTACATCCATTGCCCGAATGAAGAACTCGTAAGTGAACGCAAATTTGAATCGATCAATAGATGAGGCACCTGTTTCGCAAAATCGGGTAGGAAGCTACCCATTATTTGAGTAGCCGACCTCCCACACCACCGTGCGTACCGTTCGGTACACGGCGGTTCCTTAGTTCACGCAGTAACTTGTCGATAATATTCAGAAAAGAAGATGAATCCGAGTTCTTTAATCGCGTTGTTTCCGAGGGATCTTGAGAGGATTGGGCTGTTGGAGGTTCTCCAGTAGCCTTTTCTTGTGTTGGCGTATTCCCATGCTTTCTGTTTGTCGATGCCGAGTTGTTGGAGCTTCTTGAATCTTGTCCTCACTCGTTTCCATTGTTTCCAGAAGATCATCCGGATTCGCCTTCTCATCCATTCGTCCGTGGTCTGCATCAGACTCTTCATATCGGCAATCTTGAAGTAGTTTACCCACCCCATAATATAGCGTCCGAGCTTGATTGCCCTGTCCGCGTTACCCATTCCATTGTTTCTTGAGGTAAGCTCTTTTATCTTGCTCCTCATTTTTGCAATCGATTTTGGATGGATTCTGACTCTCGCTTTACCTTTGCTTTGGTAATACGAGAATCCAAGAAATTTCACCTTCCCTACATAATCCACAACCGTTTTCTCCCGGTTCACCTTGAGGAACAGCTTTCCTTCGATAAAGGGGAGTATATTTGCCAGTGTGCGTTCGGCACTCCTTCTACTTTTGCAGAAGATCAGGAGTAGAGTAGAGAACATTTTGGACTATGTGCCGAATGAAGCTCATGCTGTTTCATCTAACCTCTTTACAGGTGCAAGGCAGCTCGTCTGCCAATAGCCTCATCCAATTTCATTGTCCGAATTCGTCCAAGCCCAAGTACGCCATGGGGGAAGTTTTTGCACCACAACCCCTTTTTACCCCTTATACAATGACCCCTGTCAGGGTGTTAGCGTCTCATTTCGTTGTATAACAAAACACTTGGCAGACTCTCCCTGATTTTTTCCCAGCTTAATAGGCTGCACAACCTTTGAGCAACTCTTCAAAAAATAGGAGGCAATGGTTGAGCGTGTTCAGCGCACTAAGTTAATCCCCCTTCGGAATCACGTAGGAGTACTTGTCCCATGAAAAAAGAGCAGATCGCCCTCGCGATCTACCCGACACTTCTTTCACCGCTTCGCCTTATAAAACTCATGATACAGCTTCATCAGCGCCCTCTTCTCAATTCGCGAAACGTACGAACGGCTGATCCCCAGCTCCTTCGCAATTTCCCGCTGTGTCCGCTCCTCGCCGCCATGCTCCAGCCCGAACCGGCCGACGACAACCTCCCGCTCCCGCTCATCCAGTATATCGAGGTTGCGGTATATTTTGCTCTTCTCAATCTTCAGCTCGACCTTATCCGCAACATCGTCTGCCTCCGAGCCGAGAATGTCGATCAGCGTAATCTCATTTCCCTCCTTGTCCGTTCCTATGGGGTCATGAAGGGATACATCCTTCTTTGTTTTCTTCAGGGATCGTAAATGCATCAGGATTTCGTTTTCGATACAACGAGCTGCGAATGTAGCCAACTTCGTTCCTTTGTTCGGTGAGAACGACTCTATCGCCTTGATCAGCCCGATCGTACCGATCGAGATCAAATCCTCCAAATCTTCCCCCGTATTATCGAATTTTTTGACGATATGGGCAACAAGTCTCAGGTTATGTTCAATTAACATATTACGGGAATGTTGATTGCCTTCAGACATTAATCGAAGATGCTTCTCCTCTTCCTGTTCAGACAACGGTTGAGGAAATGCATTATTTTTTACATACGATACAAGAAGCATCAAGTTTTTAATAAAGAAAGCAACCGCTGAGAAAAAACCAGGCACTCCACCCACCCCCTAGACGAGATTACTATCATGATATGTGGGCCTCTGCCTATCCGTGCCTGTACTTCATAAAAATAAACTACAGCTTATCGTCCTTAACCCTATATTTGTTGTTGCACCAGTCCTCCACTTTGTTTGACGTAGAACGGTGAGTTGCAGTAACATAGCCCATATATTTCCTATTATGTAATAATTCATTTATTGCGATCGGTTTATTATAAATGCAACCAAATTATATATAAAATAGTTCAAAATAAACACGTTAACTTTCATAACATCGTTTATTAATATCATCATATTAAAGTAATAAAGTTGCTTCTACAGACGGAAGATACTAGTCAAACCTTATACAGCCAGTATCTTTGCAGAGTTTTTATACACAATCCTTATCAAACTTATCCAAATCTATTGATATAAATATTTTATTAACTCTTGATCTTTATTGCTTATAATGATATATATATTAACATGAATTTGTTATTTAATATAACATGATAGGGGTTGAAGTTATGAATATAACACTTAGTTGAACTACTACTACGTCGAACATCTATCATTTTCGCGAAAATATCACATGATCCAAACTACGTCTATTTTACGATCTATCAGGAACTTCTTATATTTACTTTCTAGTAATCGTATACATAATTTTGTTGGAGGTAGAATGATGAAACACTTTAAGTATGTTTTTCTTTCGGCCTGTACTGCGGCAACTCTTGTAGTCGGATCTTTGTCTGCATATGCAGCGCCCAAAGTCGCTACGCTACCCATCGCTTCCGTCCAATCGTCCGAAGTAAAGGAAGCTTTAGCGCAAAACTGGATTCCTAAAGCACTCCAGGAAAAGGCCGGTTCCTATTCTGCTGTAACGGAAAAAGATTTCAACGATGCACTGTTTGCCGCAAGTAAAGCCGCCGGAGCATCCTTAGACATTACTTTTTCACTAGCCGAGGAGTCTCTCTCTCGCGAGAAAGCGGCTTCCTTGCTGGATAAAATCATTAACGTACCTTATGCTAAGAAATTCGGTTACAACGATATCCCCCTGAATAGTCCTTATGAGTCTTCAATTCTAAATGTCAGACAAGCGGAATTGATGAACGGCATATCATCCCAATCATTTGGGTATGGAAAACCACTCACCAACGAAGACGCAGCCGTACTCGCCTATCGAGTGTACAAATACTTACTTCCTTTCACGCTTCCCGAGGCTTCCATAACAGAGATGCAGAAAGCGATGGAATCCGGTCGGTTGACATCCGAGGAGCTTGTACAGCAGTATTTAACCAGGATCGAAAAATACGACGATAAGGGACCTGCCTTGAATGCGATCCTTACGTTAAATCCTGAGGCGATCCATATTGCAAAGGCACTTGATGCGGAGCGTGCCGAGAGAGGGCCTCGGGGACCATTGCATGGCATCCCCATTATTGTGAAGGATAATATCGATACAGTGGATATGCCAACTACTTCCGGATGTATTTGCCTTGAAGGTGCGATGGCTCCGGATGACGCAGCACAAGTGAAAAAGCTGAAAGATGCCGGTGCGATTATTTTGGCGAAGTCGAATCTCCATGAATTTGCATTCGGATACACGACTGTAAGCTCTCTTGGCGGGCAGACATTAAACCCGTATGACCTCACTCGTGTACCTGGCGGCTCAAGCGGCGGCACGGGTGCTGCCATCGCAGCCAATTTTGCAGCTGTAGGACTGGGGACTGATACCGGAGGTTCCATACGCGTACCTTCTTCATTCAATAGTCTTGTGGGCATTCGTCCCACGGTTGGGCTTTCCAGCGTTGACGGCATTGCACCGCTTGCTCATGCGCAGGATACAGGAGGCCCGATTGCCCGCTCTGTCGAGGATGCCGCTTTAATTCTGAACGCCACAGCGGGATACGATCCTAATGACGTTTCAACGGCGAAGAGTGTCGGCTTTGTCCCTGAGGATTACACAGCATACCTTGATAAAGAAGGTTTGAAAGGCGCCCGCATCGGTATCGTCCGCGAAGTTTTCGGTACGAATCCCGAAGTTAACAAAGTAATGAATCAAGCGATCGAGGATATGAAGAAGGCAGGAGCCATTATTGTAGACGATGTGAAAATTCCAAACTTCGCCGAAATAAAAAAATACGGAAGTTTAAGCGCTTGGGAATTTAAATTCAATTTCAACGACTATTTAAAATCCCTTGGTGCAAAAGCGCCATTCAATTCTTTGGATGACATCATCAAATCAGGAAAGTACCACCCATCCAACGAGCAAATGCTTAAGCAACGCAACAGTCGTGAGTCATTGAATTCTGAAGAGTACAAAGATATTTTGCTTTATCGAACGAAACTTGCACAAGAAGCCGTCCTTAAAATGATGGCGGACAACCAGCTGGAAGCACTCATTTTCCCGACATCAGCAAACCCGCCGGTTAAAATTGACAATACTCAATTGAAAGAGTATCAAAATATTGGTGAAGGTTTTAAACTCAGCACCTTTACTTTCTGGCCAACCGTAACAGTTCCAGCAGGATTTACTTCAGATGGCTTGCCAGTGGGTGTGGACTTCTTTGGCCGGGCCTTCAGTGAAGCGACATTGCTCAAACTAGCCTATTCCTTCGAACAGAACACGCATCACCGTAAAGCGCCGGAAATGACGCCGTAAGCGGAAGATAATAAACTTATGGGTTATTGTTACCCCATCTACGACTAAGAACTTTAATTCATAAGCGCCCCCGTTTTAGGCTAACTCAGCTTAAACGGGGGCGCACTCCCTATATTATGGCTTTTCCACAAGCTTAGGCGCTATACGATAGTTTGTAGCTTGTTCGTAATCATACGCCATGGCCAGTAAATCGGCTTCACTCCACATTTTTCCTATAAATGCTAAGGCAAAAGGAGAACCGCTTGAATAATATCCTGCTGGTACGTTTACAAGAGGTACACCGGCTGTTGATTTCAGAAACCGTTGTGGCTCCAATATTGTCCTTACTATCAAGAAGCGGCGTTTCTTTAAACATCTGTGGAAAAACTAAGCCATCCAATTTATGCTCGTCCATAACCTCATTAAAGATCTGTAGATATTTGGTTCGGACCTGAACGAAAATGGATAAATCCGGAACGGAGTCCGGATCCGGCAGCGATTCCTTATACCTATCGAACACAGACGGCTTTTGGCCTGTTTTCTCCATCAACTCCGCTACTGATTTAATCGCAGCATTCGGCCCGAGCCGCTCTAAGTATGCTTCCATGTCATAGATAATCAGACTCAATCCCCACAGACCCGGCTGACTTTACATAAGCTGCAAATTCGGTTCCGGCAAAAGGATCAGCGATAACTGTTGCGCCCTGCTTCTCAAGCTCTGCCACTGCACGATCATAGAGCTGGCGTGTTTCCTCCGTTAGCTCCTGATCCCGCCAGCCCGGTCCATAAAGTCCTATGCGTTTTCCTTTTAGGGCGAACGTATTAAGTTTAGAAAGTATAACCATTGCTGGGGATATTCCCTATAGAAGCTACGGTCTTTGGATCTTCATAGTCGCGCTTGCGGCCAATATAATCGAAGGCCCTTATTACTTTATTACTTATACAACCTCAGCAAACGCTTTTAGCTCCGAACAAATTTCATCGCTGTCCGCAACCCAGCCAAAGCCTCTGCGGACGTTTTCCAAAGTTGCCTCATATAGAGTTTCTGACCCTGTCGCTGTGCAATCGGAAACGAGTATAGCGAAGAAATCGAGCATGAATCCGTCACGAAGCGTGGATTCCACACACATATTGGTCCCGACACCCGTCATCAGCAGCGTTTCGCAGCCTAACGCTCTTAGCTTTAGCTCAAGGTCCGTTTTGATAAAAGCGCTGTAACGATGCTTAATGACTTCAATATCCTTATCGGTTGGAGCAACGCCAAAGTACTCGGCCCCCCAAGTACCTGTGGTGCATGTATCGTGCTTTCTTCCCTTTCTCCGGCTTAGCCATACCTTTGAATTTGTCGTCTCATCATGAGTCGTTTTAATGAAAATGACAGGAACATCAGCGTTATGAGCTGCGTCGATTAATTTTTGCAAATTCGGAACGATGGCGTAGTGGTTCGTGACGTCCCCGCCGTTTAAAGCACCGGAACCTTGCTCGTGGCAAAAATCGTTCTGCATATCCACCACAATTACAGCACTCTTCTTCAAATCGACAATTTGTTTCCATTCAGCCATAGTTTAATTGCTCCCTTCATATTTCCGATTATTTTATATCTACAACCTCACTCTACACCGCCGGTGTAGAGGTGGCAGCAAACATCGTGTCCAGCCTCCGTACTAATGTACGAAGGAGATTCCACCTGGCACCGGGGACCTGCCTTAGGACAGCGTAATAAGAAAGCACATCGTTTCACATAATTCGCTTGCTCCATTAATCCGGAATCCTCTGCCGCCAATTTCCCCTCCAACGCTGGTATGGAGTTCAAAAGAAGCTGCGTATAGGGATGCTTAGCCCCGCGGTATAAGGTGTCTGAATCTGTAAGCTCTACGATTCTCCCGAAATACATCACCGCGACCCGATCGCTCATATATTCCACGACATTCAGATCGTGCGAGATGAATAAATAACTCAACCGATATTCCTCTTTTAGATCCTGGAGCAAATTGAGTACTTGAGCTTGTATCGATTTATCTAAGGCGGATACGGGTTCATCCGCTATGACCAGCTTGGGATTCAGGATAAGCGCCCGGGCAATGTTCACTCGCTGCCTTTGCCCCCCGCTTAGCTCAAATGGATATTGCTGCGATTGCTTCATCGTTAAGCCGACATCTTGTAGTATTTTTCTCATTCTCGACTCTGCGTGCTTGCCTTCGCCATGCACCCACAGATTAAAACATATATTGTCGGCTACCGTCATTTGTGGATTTAAGGAAGAATACGGATCCTGAAAAATGATCTGAATGTCTTTTCTAAACGGCCTCATTTGCTTTGCCGTATATCGCTGGATCTCCGTTCCCATAAACCGGATCGTCCCCGTATCGGCATCCCCCAAACGCAGGATCAGCCTGGCCAGTGTTGATTTCCCGGAACCGCTTTCTCCTACCAGCCCCAGTGTCTCGCCTTTGTGAATCGTAAGATGGATCTTATCGGCTGCCGTTACTCGAATTTTCTCTCCATTCTTGGATTTACCTGGTACGGAGAAGCTTTTGCTCACATCAATGACCTCAAGCAGCGGTTGTTCCCGTTGTACAGCTGGCTCCATGGCACCGTCCACCTCCGGATTTTCAATGTTTCTCTATATTTTGGAGTCAAACATATCTTGCAAGCTATCGCTAAACAGGTTAAAGGATAAAGCCAATAAAAAGATTACCGTCCCGGGTACAATCGCTACCCAAGGCTGAATGTATAACGAGCTTTGCAAGGATCGCAGCATGCTCCCAAGCTCAGGAACCGGCGGTGTAACGCCCAGGCCCAAGAAACTTAAACCGGTGGAGATGATGATACTTAATCCGAACAATGTAGTTACGAACGACAGAACAGGCCGCATAATATTGCCCAGCAGATGATACCTGATTATCATCCAGTCCCCTGCACCGCTCGCCCTAGCCGCCTCGAAAAACTCGTGTCCCTTTACTTGCTGTACTGAGGTTTCCACGACACGCACGATAGGCGGGATAAAGACGAAAGGCAGCGCAATGAACGAGTTTTGAATGCCAGGTCCTATTGCGGCGGATATGGCAATAGCCAGAACGACGGCGGGAAAGGCGTAGAACACATCCATGGAGCGCATGATGAGCGTATTCATGCGTTTCCCGTAAAAGCCTGCGATAATGCCCAAGGTCAGCCCCACTACACCGGCTATGAGTACAGGAAGCAAGCCCATTAATATCGTAAGTCGGAGCCCGTATAAAACACGAGTGAGCATATCCCGGCCCTGTTCATCTGTCCCTAATACGTGCCCCGGACTGCCGATCTGCTGCAATCGTTCAGTGGCGCTCCCGATATACGGATCGTAGGGAGCGATGAACGGTGCGAAGATCGCAGAAGTAAGCAGCATGGCGATGAATAAACCGGTAATCCACGCAACCGGATCCGACTTGAATTTATTCCATGCCGAGTTGCGTTTAGGTTCTTCTTCCGGAACAGCCGTGCTAGCATCAACCTTCACGTTTTCTCCGATTAATGTGTTTTCTTGCACGATCCTTCACCTCCATGAAGAGCTATGATCTTTGAATACGAGGATCGACCGATGAATGAACCAAATCGATCAAGAGATTCACTAACACAAAGATGAGAGCGATGATCAAGACGCCGCCTTGGATTAGCGGAATATCTCTTAATCCGATTGCTTGATTGAGCAAACTGCCGATTCCGGGCCAGTTGAATATCGTCTCCACCAACACAGATCCGCTCAGCAAGCTGCCGATTTCCAATCCGGTCACGGTCAGCACCGGTGGAGCAACGTTGCGGAAGATATGCCATAGTACTCGCCCTCTAAGCATCCCTTTGGCTTTTAGGGTAACTACGAATTCCTCCGTCAACACTTGTATCATGCTTGCTCTAACCATTCGCGCCATCATCCCTACCGTCGAGACACCTATCGCAATCGCGGGCATGATGAGATGCTGAAGGGAATCCAGCCATCCTCCGCCCCCGATTTTGTTCATTCCGCTGGACGGCAGCCAATGGAGCTCAACCGAGAATACGACAATAAGAAGAAAAGCGAGCCAGAACGCCGGGACGCTAATCCCCGCTAAGCCTATTGCGCTAACGAGCTTATCGACCCATCCTCCTCTACGAAACGCTGAAATTGTCCCCAGCAGTGTGCCAAAGAAAAAACCGAATAGTCCCGCTGCCGCCCCCAAAATGAACGTATTCCACAATGCCGTCCCCAGCAAGCCGATGACAGGTGAGCGCATGCCGATGGACATACCCAAATTGCCTTGGAGAGCATTCAGGAGCCATATTCCGAACTGCACCGGGAGCGGCTTATCCAGACCTAATAACTCCGTAATTCGCTGCTTGTCTTCGACGGACGCATCCTCCGGAAGCAGAATATTGACGGGATCCCCAGGCATAATGTGTGCGAGGGCAAAAATAATGAGTGAAACCCCTAACAGGGTGGGGATGGCCAGCCCCACGCGCTTCCATGCATATCGGTTCATTTGCGTTATCCCACCTTATTAGGCTTGAAGCCTGTTTTTACTTTTCCACCCAGACGCCCCGGAAATCTGCAAACCATGATGATGGAGGTTCAAAGCCTTTCACCTTCGGGCTTAATGCTCTGAGATTCAGATCATGAACGACAGGTAAATACGCGACATCGTCCTGAATCAACTTGGCGGCCTTCAACAAAAGCTCATCCTGCTTGCTTACATCGACCGTATTTTTCACTTCAGTGATCAGCTTACTTAATTCTTCATTGTTATATCCCATATTATTGCTTCCGCCGGGTGGAGGAGTGATGAAATTCCGTTCGAAGTCGCTCGGGACGCGCATCCCCCGGGACATCTCGATCGCATGGACCCCGCTCGGGAACTCTCCTCGTAACGTATTGCTGATCGTGCTCCAGTCATATACATCGAATTTCACCCTGAAGCCAACCTGAGCTAAATTCATCTGAATGTATTCCGCCATCGGGAGCGGCCACATGTTGCCCGAACCGCTGGATGGCATTTGAATCTTTAAATCTACTCCATCCGGATAGCCCGCTTCCGCCAGCAGTTGCTTTGCCTTCTCCGGATTATATTCAAACGTTTTCGCATCCTTCGGGTACCACTTCTGCTCCTGGAAAAAGGGACCGTTCGCTGCAGCACACGCCCCATTTAACAAATTTTCACACAGCCCTTCCTTATCGATGGCAAGAGCGAACGCCTCCCGAACACGGACATCATGAAAGGGAGGAATGGACATATTAGGCTGATAAAACCAAATATGCGCGTAAGGCTTTGTCACAACCTGAAACCCGCTTTGTTTGATTTCAGGGATGGCGTCTGGAGGCGGAACCTCGGCTAGATGGATCTCACCCGATCGAAGAGCTGCATAGCGGGATGCCGGGTCTTGCATCGGACGCACGATCAATTGATCCAGTTTAGCCGGCTCCTTCCAGTATTCTTTGTTCGAGGCCATGACCGTATATTGCCGTTCCTTATACTCCACAAACTTAAAAGGCCCGGTACCTGACGGATTTTTCTCATAGGCATCGCCGTGCTTTCTTACAGCCTCAGGACTCGCGAACAAAATATAAGGAAGTTCGTACAGTATGAAGCCGTCAACCTCCTTGGTGTAGATTTCCAGCGTCAAATCGTCGATTTTCCGATATATATCGATGGAACGGGTTCTGCGGGAGTTAAGAGCGGACATATTGGCGTTATAGTCCGGAGAATCTTTCTTGATTAATCGATCCAGATTAAACACTGCGGCATCGGCATTCCACGGGCTTCCGTCATGGAACTTAACGCCTTCCCTTAAGTGAAAGGTCCATTTCTTTCCATCCACCTCCCAGCTCTTTGCCAATCCGGGAACAATTTCATCCGCCGCTAAAGGATCAAAATTGACTAATCCGTCATAAAGCTGAAATCCGACAAATTTATAGGCTTCCAGCCCTTGCGAGGGCACGACATCCATCGTAGGAAGATCCGAGCTGGTCATCGCTACGATCAATGTCCCCCCCTGTTCAGTCCCTGTTCCCTGCGTTGGGCTTGAAGCTTCATTCGTTGTCGGTGAACCCGTGCACGCTTGTATTAAAAGTATAGTCGCTAACGCCGCCAGAACGTTCATCCTTTTCCTTAGCCTCATCCGGCCCACCTCTTCCTTTGGTCTGTTATCATATCTTCGCTTGTACGAAAGACGGATCATTCATCTGAAAGCATCGAACAGAATGCTGGAGCGGCCTTGAAGATTGAATATAATAATCAGGAACACCGGATAAACACGCATCCGTAGCGATACTGCATCTCGGTGCAAAGCTGCATCCTCTAGGAAGCCGATACGGGACAGGAGGCTGGCCGCCTATCGTTTGCAGCCTTCCTTTTTTTCCGGGAGTCACATTCGCTTCTATCATCGCTTTGGTATACGGGTGCTTCGGTTGTTGAAGAATCGCTTCAACGGACCCTTGCTCCACGATCCGGCCCGCGTACATCACGGCTATTTCATCAGCAACCTGAGCCGCTACGCCTATATCGTGCGTGACGAAGATCATGCTCATACCGGAGCTCCTTCGGAGATCGGATATAAGTCTGAGGATTTGTGCTTGGACGGTCACATCAAGTGCAGTCGTAGGCTCATCAGCCAGCAGCAGCTTGGGACCGCAGGCTATCGCCATGGCGATCATGACTCTTTGCCTCATGCCCCCGCTTAGTTGATGGGGATAGTTGCGAAACCGAAGCTCAGGATAAGGCAGCTTGACCTGATCCAAAAGTTGAACGGCTCGATGCTCCGCTTCTTTGTTCCCTAGTTTTAAATGCTTGCGGATGGTTTCGGTTAACTGAACACCGATCGGGAACACGGGATCGAGAGCCGTCATCGCGTCTTGGAATATCATGGCGATCTCTTTCCCGCGGATCTTTAAGTAGGCATCCTCTCCCATTTGGGTCAACTCTTTACCTTCGAAAATGATTCTGCCCCCGATATTCGTTTTTTTGCTTCTGTTAATGCCCAAGATCGTACGGAGCATCACGCTTTTTCCTGAACCGGACTCGCCCAGAATGGCTAATGCACGGCCTTTTCCTAGAGTGAGAGACACATCGGAAACCGCCTTTGCTTCTCCAAGATCAGTACGAAACGTAACGGACAATTGACTAATATCCAGAAGCCCCATGCCTGTTTCACCCCTTTGTCAACTCTTCCTTAAGTCAATTATATGTTATATATAATAACATTTAAAATACCTTATCCGTATAGATGTGATAACGAAAACTTTTGGAAGCCTTAACATTTCGAAAAAAGTCCAGTGGAACCTCGGGGTATACGCATTTAACTTTGTTTGTGTTATATTATATTACATATAGTTAATTTTGGATTCCGGAAAGGATGTTTTCAATGAACATCGACCATCTGCAAACCTTTCTTACCATTTGCGATTGTAAAAACTTTTCCGAAGCGGCCAAAATGTTATACGTTCCGCAACCGACGATTTCTAACCGTATTCGTTATATGGAAGATTTTCTCGGACATGAATTGTTCGTTCGTGGAAAAAAAGGGGTTCAAATCACCCTTGCAGGCGAAGCTTTATTGCCCTACGCCAAACAAATACTGGACACCTTCGGGGAAGCGGTCAACAAATTGAACAAGCCTTTGGACAAGCAAGAATTAATTATTGGTAGCTCCATCCCTTTTACATTTCCATTAATACTGGATAAAATCCAGGATCTTTACAGCTTTACGCCAGAGACAAGTCAATCCTTAATACGAATTTATTCTACAGATATGATCAATTCTTTACTCCGCAAAGAAATTGATATGGCTTTTGTGAATAAGCCTATCAAGCACAGGGACGTAGAGACCCATCATATCGGTACGGAAGCCCTTCATCTGGTGCTATCAAAGCATCATCCTATGATCACGCAAAGTATCTCCAGCCTTCCGTCCATAACCAATCATGAATTTATCGTGTACTACCAACCTTATTACGAATTGTTTCGGGATCACCCCTTGATGAGCTTAGAATATAAGAGGAAGTTTGTAACTAATCATGCGGGGCTGATTAAGCAGCTCATTATTCGCATGAACGCCATATCCTTTCTGCCCCTATCTCTGGTGGAGGGAGAGCTTGAACGGGAAGAACTCACATTTATTCCGTTGAAGGAGGCTCCTTATACCTTGTCTATTCCCTATTTTTTAATTTACCGGCAAAACGAACGTTATTTCGAAGAGATCTTACTGAAGCAGCATGAGAATCAAGAAAAAAAATTCCAGAACATGCTGGAGCAATTGGATTGTTATCCTGGAAATCAAAAAAGAGGTCCTTACTCGATGTAAGGACCTCTTTCAACGGTAACAATTCCTATGCTGGTTACATTTTTAACGATTTATTATAAGCATACGCTCGTCTTTGCCGCCGATACACGAAACCAATCCCGAGCAACAGTACGCCCATAACCCCAAAACCAAAGGAAAGACCTATCACTGTACTAAGTGTACCGAATAAAACCGGATTCGTTAATTGAACAATGCGATTTGACATGGTCCTAATACTCATCCCCATTCCCTGCTCCTCCGGTTGAACAGCTTGAGAGACCATGATTAAACCCATAGGCTGATTAATTCCTGTACATGCTCCCCATATGAAAATAATACCTGCGATAAGCCAGAAATCAGGCTCTAATGTCAATAACAGCAAACATACTGCACCGCTGAATATACTTATCAACATAATCCGGTGGTGCCCGAGAGCATCCATTAAATAGGACGTACAGGGCCGAATCAGTAAGGCCGCCAGCGCAGATATGGAGAGGATCGTCCCGATTTCGCTATACGTTAATCCGATATTCGAAAAATACAAAGGTAAAAAAGTAGTGCGAAGATCGACCAACATAAACAATACGCCATTTAGCAGAATAGCCACCGAAAAGACTTTGTTCTTTCGCAATAGCAAGTACCCGCTTCCGTAGCTCTGCATGAATGCTTGCTTCCATGTCTCCGCTTTCCCTGAAGTGTACGTAACGCTCCCCTTGTTCGGAGCCGGAATCTTTAACGCCAGAAGCATTCCCATCAGACTGATCGCAGTAAAAATCCAAAAAACAAGCTGAAACCCGCCAAGTTCCGAAAAGAATCCTCCCGCTGCCGGACCTGCCAATTGTGCAATCGAATTATAGAACGTAAAGCTTGAAATCATTCGATTGCCTTTGCCGCTGCCTTGCTGAGCAGTGGCTGAAAGTGATGCTGCAGCTTGAAGTGCCCCCCAAGAGAACATCCCCCCGACTCCGCTAATTAATTGTCCGCATAAGACAATTGAAATGTTGGAATAAGATCCTCCACCGATCAAATAGGCCCCGCCACTGATCAAGCTTAAGAAAGAACCGACGGTCACAGCTCTCCGTGCCCCCATCTTATCAATCCAGCTTCCAACCGGCATTGCAAAAACAATCGGAATTATAGAATTTAGTGCCATAAATAAGCCCACGGCTAGTGACGAAAAGCCCTGATCGTCAAAGAACAGTGCCATAGTGGGACGCACCATACTGAAGCTTAGCCAATACAAAACAGCTGATAAAAAAATGAACGACATGCTGTTCAAAGAAAAGATCCGACTCCATTTTGATATATTTTTCATCAAGCCCTCCTTGAAGCACTCATTTCTGCTCTTCCTTACCTTACCATTTCAAATATAGGTTTTTTTAATTTTACTTAATCACTTGAAATGAAGTAAAATATCAGAAATTTATGATTCTGTCTATTTATTCGTATAATAAAACAATAAGAGACAATATTCGCATAGGATTGGAGTCGGTTAGAACAGCAGAGTAGCTGTTATTACAAGAATTTTCTTTGACAACCGCGCTCGTATATGCTAAATTACTACCTATAAAACAAAGTAATTTCATAGGAATGCTGACCATATGGATGGAAGCCTTCTTCTCTCGTATTTTCATGAGAGTTAAGAAGGCTTTTTTTCATTTGGAGGTTGTATGCTTCCTCAATGGAGGTTAGTTTGATTTTTGGATTTGGTTTAATTTAAACAACTAAGAGATGGAGGTAACAATATGGCAAAATCGGTAACACTTTATCCACTTGGCGTCGGAGATGCCTTCACTGCGCGACATTTTTTTGTGAACTGCTTAATCAACGTGGACGGTCGTGAGTTCTTCATTGACTGCCCGGCTTATCTAGGAAAAATGTTTCATTATAACAATGAGAACGGGGAACAGCAACTCGAGCTTAATCGTTATCGCGAGCTGTTCATTACTCATATGCATGCAGACCATGTCGGCGGACTCGAGGAACTCGCATACTTTCAGTATTACAAAACCGAGAACCCCGTTAAGCTCTATGGTCCAGACTGGCTGCTTCAAGACATTTGGTCTCATTTACGTCCAGCACTTGAGCCTTCTGTGCGTGAAGGAGGCGGGCTTGCTAACTTTGACTGGTTTTTTGACCCGGTTCCGATTGATCATTTCCATGATTTCGGGGACTTCAAAGTCAGCTATACCTACACGCGTCACGTCCCGCGAACGCTAGCTTTCAAATTCGACTTTGGTAATTTCAAGCTTGGTTATGCCCCGGATACAGGATTTGATCATGATTTAATTGCTTGGCTTAATGAGTGCGATTTAATCATCCACGATGCATGGTTCGGCGAAACGGAAGCATTAGGAGGAAACATTCGTAATCTTCACACGCCGATTGCTGATTTGTTAACACTACCAGAGGATTTTCAACGGAAAACGCTCCTGTGCCATTATGCAGACACAGCCTATAGTGACAGTACGGAGAATCCAAGCGAAGAGATTGGTGCCTACCGTTTATTACAGCAAGGAAAAGTATACAAGTTGGTATAAGGTCAGAAATTGCAGGTGATAGAGTCATTTATCCAGGTTTTACGTGAAGCGCCCCAATATAACCCTCACAGATCATCTGTGAGGGTTAATTCATTTCCCTGCTTACCCGTACACTTTTAATTTAAAGCTTGTTTCAGAGCTTTTCCTGCTGAGAAAACCGGAACTTTACCAGCAGGCAGTTCTATTTCTTGACCTGTTTTACGGTTTCTTCCCATACGCGCTTCACGATCACGTACATCAAAATTACCAAAACCATGGAGCTGAACGTCTTCACCTTGTTTTAAAGCATCAAAAATCGAATCCAACACAGAGGCAACCGCCATTTCTGCATTCTTTTTTGAAAAACCGCTTGATTTTGCGACTTTTTCTATTAAATCGTCTCGATTCATTCTTAACACCTCGCTTCATTTTAATATTATATTCCATTACACAACAGTACATGCCCCTTTCATCACTCTAGAGGGTCTACTCGAACAAAAGAAAAGCTGCTCCTACAACGTTAGGAGCAGCTTGATGCGCATCTTAATAAATTTTCGTAACGTTCTCAGCCTGCGGTCCGCGGTTACCTTGTGTCACATTAAACTGAACACGTTGACCTTCATCCAACGATTTATAACCGTCACCTTGGATCGCACTAAAATGAACGAATACGTCGTCTCCGCCTTCAACTTCGATAAAACCAAAACCTTTTTCAGCGTTAAACCATTTTACTGTACCTGTTTGCATTGTAGTTCCTCCAAAAACAAATTTGTAACATGATCATTTTCCGTAAAATAAAAAAATTATACCTTGAAAATAATTCCATCATAAAATGTCCTTATTTGAGGCGCAACCTCATATTCGGTCCGATGAAAATAATATACATTTTGAATAAATAGGGATATAATGAATTGAAGTAAAGAAAGTAAAGAAAGTAAAGAACTTAAATTTTCCAAGCTTATACAAATATCTAAATCGTAGGAAACTAAAAGAAGGGTGAATAAGTTGGAAATTTCCAGAATCAGCAGTAAAGGACAAGTCACCATTCCCAAGAGCATTCGTGAATTATTAGAAGTCGATGCGGGGGATCGTATTCTTTTTATAGAGGAAAATGGACGAGCCTATATAACCAAAGCCAGCTTGGTTGCGCTCAATGATTTTCAGCTGACCATGGCAAGGGGTGCTAGAAATCAGGGGATTTCCAAACAAGAATTTGAAAATAAACAGGAAACAAATCAGGAGAATTCCTGGGGCAAGCCCAGGGATAAGAAACAGGTATGAGAAATGAAGAAGCGAAGATCAGAGATTTCTCGGAATTAAGGATTGGGAGGAAAGATAAACATGAAGGTGGAATTATGGTTTACGCCACAGGGACAGCAAGCGATCAATGAATTCGAGAACCATGAGATCATCGAGTCCTTCACAAGGCATATGAAAACACTAACGAAGAAGTATATGGTGCTCACTTCGGTGCCCCTCGACGAGAATCAGGATATCGCTTCCGCGGGTGTTCTGAATGTGCTGGTGCAAACAAAATCTGTGGAAGTGGACATGTTTTTTCGCGAGTTGGGAAGGGATATGAAAAATCCGCTGAACAAACGGTTTGACGGCAAGCTGGGCAACATTTTCAAGGTGAAAGTGGTCAATGAAAAACCTTCGGTATGATGCGCCACCTCTCCATGCTAATCATGGGATGGTCAGTTACTACTCAGTTGGACCATTTGGAGATCCTAGATTTCATCTAAGATCTGTGATATAATAAATTATTGGTTTATATGGAAAACTAAGTCATGCCCTATAAAACGTATCGCGGAATTAAAGGGATACATTTTATAAGGTGTGATTTTTTTCTTTGTGCAGCTCAAAACAATGAATGACATGAGGTGATCTATCTTGTTCACACAAAATCAATGGCTTGACCATCAAATCGATTTTGATAACGCCATGTTTTTGAGAGTACCGGTTTCAGTTTGGCGCGGAAATACATGTATTGATTACGGCGGGTTTATTAAAAATCATGATATTGACGCCGTTTTTATCGCTGGCGATTATTTCCTCAAAAAGGAATTCGGCTTTAAGGTAAGATAAGCACTAAATGGGATGCTAAAGGGTCGTGCCCTAAAGTCGTATATCGGTGATTCGCCCCGCTAATTCCGGTATTCAGCCCTCCAAAGCCCTCGTACTTTCTAATGGCATCATAAGGGACCGACCCAAGTAAAATGTGTTCATAGCTTTTGGGAACTAATTTACGCATAAACTTGTCCCCATCCGCTGCCTTGTCAAATCTAAACTTGTCATTCGCTAAAAAGTACTGTCTGGCACACTGCAGAGCCGTTGCAAAAAAAAAGAAATTTTACATCCAGACTGTCTAACCCGGTAACGGCTTCAAAATCACGTTCCAGATCATCCAAAATGGCTCTCGAATTACTCGCAACCTGCGCGACCCTGTCAGACTCCCGAATGATTGTATCCATATTTTCAAGGCGCATATTACTCTTCTGACTTAGTGCTTCTCGTCTTTGCTTTAGTTCACTGAACTTATCCATGCCATCCCCATTATTCTAAGTTAGTTTGAATTTTTTAACCAATGAGCAGGAACTTTTAAGTAATGAGGTAATCTAGTATCTTTATTACCTTTAGCCGAGTTAACTTGAGCTTGAGTAAGAAAAATACATCCGGTAAGATTTGCACCTGATAAATCAGCATCTCTTAAGTCTGCACCAATAAAATCCACTTTTCTTAAGTCAGCCCCCCTCAAATTAGATGCAATCAACAATGCCCCTCTTAAATTCATACCTCGTAGGTTAGCACCTTTTAAATTCGCACCTATAAAATCCTTGCGTATCTTGCTTTTCTTATTACTTTGAATGAATTCTTTTCGAATTAATTCACTTGTTTTGAGTAATAAATTATTCACGATTTCTCTGTGGGCGGGTACATCTAAATTTAGAATATCTTTCGGATTAAGATTAGTTAGAGATAAAGTTTTATCAAAAACGCTTTGCAATTCATTCTGGATGGGTTGAGTTTCTTCTAAATCTAAAGCTTGACTTAAGTAGCAAAGCATCTCATGCAACTGTTGAACAATAGGAAATACTGCAAACATTTCCTTTGATAACTCTGGATTCCTTCGCCAATCATTACCTTTGAAAATTTCTTGTGAAACATGTTGTCCTGCACCAAAACATTCATAGGAAACACACCCATGAAAACCTTTATCTCTTAGATGTTCATGTATGCTACAACGATTATCTGGACACAAGTTACGACAAGGGACTCCGCCTTCTTTATTAAAAGCAAAATCTGCTGATTTTGTATAGGGTAATGCCACACAACATAACCCAAAACAATTTTCACAGTCAGACTGCAATGTACTATTCAAAAAACCACTTCCTAAATTAATTCTTATTATAAAGCCAATAAAATATAATTTAATTTTGCAATCAATAATAACTTAAATCTGTTCATTTTAAAAGCTCACAATCCAGCAGTACACTGCTCCATACTTATCCTCCGTAAAATAAAAAGGCCCACCTTGGTACGCATTGTTAAGAGGCGTGGTGGGATCTGTTGATCTCGTTTTACAGGAATTGGATGACAGCGTCAAAGTATGTACAGCATCGAGGGTAAGCCGGAAGCTGCATGCCCAGATTCACCAATTACTTCTTCATCCACGTATCTTCAGGATTCCAATCCAAGGCATTGGTTGTAAACATCCCGAGGTTCTGTACTTTAGGTGTAAAGGCGATACCATTTATCAGACTAAACGTTGGGAAACTAATGGCGTATTCATCAAAGACTACTTTTTGCAGTTCAAGAACTGCTTTTTTTGAGGATTCAAAATCAGGCGCGGTTCTTGCATCAGCCAGCAGCTTTTCTACCTTATCCGGGTGGATGATGCTTTTCGCATAAAGTGCTGCGTCCTTGCTCAACAATCTGTTCATCTGGACTATCGTACTAGGTGACAACACTCTATAACTCATAACCATCCCGTCCCACTTATCTCCAATCAGAGCGACCCACTTCGGAGTATCCACACTGATCACTTGAGCATCAATACCTACCTTGGCAAGATAGCTTTGAATAGCGGTCATTTCTTGTACCCTAGGTGCATCCGTTGTGATCTTCGTCTTGAAGCCGTTCGGATACCCTGCCTCCGTCAGCAATTGCTTCGCTTTTTCAGGATCGTAAGGAAATCCCTTCACATCCGGATTGTAATACTGGTGCGAAGAGTTATTCCATTGGTTCGTGGGGACAGCTAATCCTCTCAAGACCGAGTCGGCAATTGCCTTTGAGTCGACTGCATGCATAGCCGCTTGCCTAACCTTCACATTGGCAAACGGGGAATCAGGATTGGCGCTGTCAAACATTAGCCCAACACCTACTAAGGCCCCGGCTATCTTCTCATCCGAGCGGGTCACATATTTTCCTGACTTCTCCAACTCGATATAATCATCAGCATTCATTTGCGTAAAAACATCAGCTTTTCCAGATTTAAATTCAATTGCTGCCGTGTTTCTGTCATAAATAAGGGAGTACTCTATGGCATCCAAATAAGGCTTGCCATTTTGCCAATAGTTTTCGTTCTTCTTAAACTTTAAGGAAACATCCTTCTCCCAACTCACAAACTTGAAAGGCCCCGTACCTACAGGATTGTTGTTGGCCCACTCTTTACCATTCTTTGTAATAGCTGTGGGCGATGCCATCTTGACGTAATAGGCTACAGATTCAAGCAAGCTGTTATTCCATTCTACAAGATTCAGTCGAACGGTGTTCTCATCGATAACATCGATCGACTGTATACCATTGACCTCAGCTCGCTTTGCTTTCTGGTATTCTTCGATATTCCACTTCACGGCTTCCGAATTAAAGTCGGTATTATCGTGAAACTTGATCCCCTTCTTTAATTTAATAGTAATCGTTTTCATTTTGGGATCGGTTTGCCAGCTTTCTGTCAACCACGGTGTAATCTTTCCTGTTTCGTCATAGCGACCAAGCGTTTCAAACACAGGCTGAACAAAGTACAAATTGGAGGATACCCGTTGATCTGCCGGATAACCGATATTGGTAATATTGTCGACCCAAATCATTCTTAACGTGCCCCCATGGCTCGGTTCTGAACTCTTCAGATCATTCGATGCTTCCAGTTTAGAAGTTTCTTGCTTACTGGTTTCTTTGGTGCAACCGGCTAGTACCACGGAGATCAACAGACAAATTGTGAGGCTGGCATAGATAAGCTGAGCCACTCCTGACTTTTTTCCCATTTGAACGTTCCCTCTTTCGGTTTAAGTTTTCTGTGGATTTACGGTTCCGATATGCTGTTACCGCCAATCTTAACCCAGACACCGTTCAACAGACAGCAAGAACCTCCTCTCCGGCTAGAAAATGGGGGGATTTTGCAACATGGCGAGAATCAAGGTAATGCCGGCAGTACGCGCAGCCTCTTCGATCCAGCGGGACAAAGCGATCTCATTAAACGTGTATAAAGCGCTTACATTTTGAAGCGGATACACAGCAACATCTACTAGCGGCAATGGATTCGAGGCAAAACCTTTCGTTGGATTTATGATGGACCTATTCGTATGTTACTTCAATTACTTGTGAAATTGGTGTGTTTTTTTTATGAATATGTGTGCTTTTTTAATTTTATTGTTGTATCTACTTTTGCAGCGCAAAGAGGCTGCCTCGCGGCAGCCTTCATTCCTTACAACGATACTATGGACTTATGATCTGCAGTCGTCCTGTTAGCAGGCGCATGTCACTACAGGTTGGACGATAGTAGTCTTTGCCGGAGCTCCTCGGGAATCGGCTCGGCCTTCAGCTTACCGCCATTCAAGGAAACCCAAGCCCGAATTTCGTAGCCTTCCGCAACCAGATTCTCCCCGAGATAAAACGTATGCTCGATCTTAAACACTTTGTTTTTCACTTCCGACACCACGGATACTACCTTCACCCAATCATCGAAGTTCAGCGGCCGGCGAAATTGGCAATGAGCTTCAACTAGCGGAGTTCCCAGACTCTCGTTTTGCTGCTTTCTTGTAGGAAACCCGATGGCTGCAAACATCTCATGGAAAGCCTGATCCATCCACTTATAGAAATTCGGATAGTAGACAATGCCCGCCGCATCCGTTTCAGCGAATCTAACCTTAAATTCCCAAACACTTTTATACATGGCAGCCTCCGATTAAACTTTCCCTATTCCATAGGGAGCACTCTTCTCCGGGGATAAAACGCTTTCATTTCAGCGCCTTTATTTGTACATGTAACTCAATGACTTGCTTGTTTCAATATGGCTTCTTTTAATTTTAACTTTTGAATTTTTCCGCTTGCTGTAGCTGGCAGACTCTCCGTAAACACCACTTGCTTGGGAACCTTGTAATCCGCCAAATGCTGTTTAACGTATGCCAGCATTTCTTCATTTGACGATTGTTCATCCGCTTTTAACTTAATGACGGCGCAAGCAATTTCCCCCATCACCGGATCGGGAAGTCCGATGACCGCGGCTTGCAGCACTTTCGGATGCTGGTACAAGATTTCTTCAATCTCTCCCGGATAAATGTTATATCCGCCGCGAATAATCATCTCTTTCTTGCGTCCCACAAAACGAATATAGCCGTCCGGCTGCATAACCCCCAGATCTCCCGTATAAAACCATCCGTCTTGGTCGATGACCTGGCTCGTTTGTTCCGGATTGTTATAATAGCCTTTCATCACTCCAAAACTTCTGCAAGCGATTTCGCCAACTTCTCCAAAAGGAACCGGTTCCCTGCTGTCATTAACAATTTTGGCTTCGGCTCCGGGAATCGCTTTGCCTATCGTTTCATGAATGTTTTTCTCCGTGTCCTGATAGGCTGTAATCGTTAATGAACCGATTTCGGACATGCCGAAGGAGTTGCAAATGTTCATCCTCATTTTTTCCTTGATCGCCCTTATCGTTTCCGCAGGACACGGAGCCCCGCCAACAACCCCTGTCCGTAAAGAAGACAAATCATAGCTTGCAAAATCGGGATGATTTAATTCAAGAATATACATCGTCGGCACCGCATGATGAACGGTTACTTTTTCTTGTTGAATGAGCTCCAACGCCTCTTTGGCTTTATAAACGTCCATCAGCACGATTTTCGATTGCATCGAAATCGCCGCAAACAGATTGATTCCCATGCCAAAAATATGGAAAAGCGGAGCAGGAATGAGGTAAACATCCTCCGGGCTGCTATGAATACTCTCCCCGATGGTTCTGCCCGACCAGACCATGCCCCGATGGGTAAGCATGGCTCCTTTAGGAAAGCCGGTTGTTCCCGAAGTATAGAGAACACAAAATACATCGCGCACAGGGTCAATTTCCACTAACGCAGGTACATGGTTCCCCGCCTGTTCAATCAGGCTTTCAAGAGAAATGATGCCCTCCTTGTCGAAGCGGACGGAAACCACACCCTGAACCAGGGGAGCAACGGATTCGACCCCAACCTGCTCGTCGAATTCGGCGCTAACAAAGAGAAGCTTGATTCCTGAATCCTTGATGATATGCTGCGCTTCGTGCAAACGATATTTGGTGTTAAACGGGACCAGGATGGCCCCGATTTTGGCAACGGCAAAATAGATCGCAACGGTTTCATGCCAATTGGGCAAGCTTACCCCCACGCGGTCGCCTTGTTTAATTCCCTTCGCGTCCAAAGCGGCGGCGATCCGGTCGGTTTCCTGCAGCAGCTCGGCATAGGTCAGCCTGCGGGTTCGATCGTATACGGCTTCTTTATCAGGCCTCTTTTGAGAGGACGCTTCCAATAATTGATATACATTTAATAATTCGCATTGACTGCCGGACATCTAACGACTCCCCCTCTAGAGTCTTTCCCAGATGGCTGCAATCCCTTGGCCTCCACCTATGCATACGGAGGATACCCCGTATTTTTTCCCTCTGCGGCCCAGTTCATAGAGTAAAGACAAGCTGATTCTAGTTCCCGAGGCGGCTAGAGGATGCCCCAGGGCAACAGCCCCTCCATTCACATTACCGATCGACGGATCGAAGTTCAGTTCCTTCTGACAAGCTAAATATTGGGCGGAGAAGGCTTCATTGATCTCAACCAAATCCAGTTGATCTATGGTCATACCCGCCTTCTCTAAAGCTTGCCGGATCGCTGGAACCGGACCGATCCCCATGTATTTCGGATCGACCCCGACGACTCCCCAAGAGACCAGGCGCGCGATGGGCTTCAATCCTTTTTGGGCGGCGTAGCTTCCCGATGCGACAATGACAGCTGCCGCCCCGTCATTCATCCCGCTTGCATTCCCGGGCGTCACGACCCCATTTTCGATAAAGCGCGGCTTCAATTTGCCCAATTGCTCCAGACTCGTTTTTCGCGGATGTTCATCGGTATCAATGATTTTAATTCCCTTCCTATCCTGCACGGAAACCGGGACAATCTCTTCGGCAAAATAGCCTTTCTCGATTGCAGCTAGTGCACGTTCATGACTGGACAACGCGTGCTGATCAATCTCCTCGCGCGAAAGCTCATACTTTCGGGCGAGATTTTCTGCTGTAACGGCCATCGTGCACTCGCCGTATGTGTCATAAAGTCCATCCCATAACCAGTCTTCCATCACAGGAGCGCCTAACGCCTTGCCCCAGCGGGTGCCCCGGATGACATGCGGCACCTGGCTCATGCTTTCCGTTCCTCCGGCCAGGACCACATTAGCTTCACCCGTGAGAATATATCGGGCGGCGGTAAGAATGGACTCCAGGCCGGTTCCGCACAGGCGGTTAATCGTCAAGGCCGGGACCGGGATGGGAAGACCCGCTTTCAAACCGACATGGCGCGCCAACAGGTGGGCATCCCGGCTCGATTGCTGAACATTACCGAACACTACTTGGTCGATCTCTTCCGCCTCGATCTTCGCTTTCTTGATTGCCTCTTTGGCCGCAGCAACCCCTAAATCAGTTGCGGAAATATCGCGAAACGAGCCGCAAAATTCCGCAAACGCCGTCCGTGCGCCTTCCAGCAAAACGATATCGGTATTGTTATCCATCGCTTCTCATCTCCCAAGGGCTTTCTATCGACCGACGTAAACAGGCTTGCGCTTTTCGAAGAAGGAAGCCATTCCCTCTTTTCTGTCCTCGGTCTCGAATGTAATGCCAAAACAAACCGTCTCGATGGTCAATGCGTTGTTCAGATCGGTATCGGCTCCGGTATGCAAGGCGGTCTTCATCATCTTCAGGGCAACCGCCGGTTTCTCGGCCAGCTTCGCCGCCCATTCAAGCGCTGTGTCCATCAAGCTTTCCAGCGGCACCACCTTGCTGACCAAACCGTAAGCCTGCGCCTCCTGCGCTTTGATCATATCGCCAAAATAGAGCAGCTCTTTAGCCCGCGCTTGCCCAATGAGCCGCTGCAGCCGCTGTGTACCGCCCCCGCCGGGGATGATCGCCAAGTTGATTTCCGGCAAGGCGATTTTCGCGTTCTCCGAGCAAATCCGGAAATCGCAGCATAGGGCGAGCTCACAGCCGCCTCCCAGTGCGAGTCCGTTGATGGCGGCAATGACCGGCTTGCCGATGTTTTCCAGTTTCTCGAAGGCTTTGCGTGAAATCCGGTTCATCCTGGCGATGCCCGCAGCGTCGAGTTCTTTCATTTCGCTGATGTCGGCGCCCGCCGCGAATGCGCGCTCCCCCTTGCCGGTAATAATGATGGCGCCAATGTCATCGTTATTTTCCAGCTCCTCCAGTATCTCATACAGCTCGCTGAAAAGCTTCTTATTCAAAGGATTCATCGGGGGCCGATTCAGGCTTAGCACCGCAACTCTACCGTTTACTGTCAGTTCCAGGGTTTCAAACTCCATCGTCTTGTTCATCTCCTTTGGATTGTGGGGGTTATTTGTTGTAATCATACCAGCCTGCTCCTGTTTTCTTGCCCAGACGTCCTGCGCGAACCACTCGTTTCAAGGATTGCGGCGCCGCAAAGCGGTCATCCTTGAATTCCTCATAGAAGTAGTCCAGCACATGCAATCCGATATCGACTCCGGCAAAATCTTGCAGTTCAAACGGGCCCATCGGGTAATTGAGCCCCAATTTTACGGCCTTATCTACATCCTCCATCGTCGCGACCCCTTCCTCCACCAGGCGCATCGCTTCGACGAATTGTGGGATCATGACCCGGTTAACGATGAACCCCGGCGAATCCTTCTTCACTTCAATCGGTTCTTTGCCGAAATCCCGGGCCAGGCCCATCAGCGTCGCAACCGTATCGTCGCTTGTGTTATAACCCCGAACGACTTCAACCAGCTTCATGATCGGAGCCGGGTTGAAAAAATGCATGCCGGCCACGCGGTCGGCACGTTTCGTCGCTTGCGCGATTGATGTGATCGACAACGAGGACGTATTGGTGGCCAGGATCGCTTCGGGTCCCAGAACAGCGTCCAGCTGACGGAACATGTCCTGCTTGATCTTCATATCCTCAACGATCGCTTCGATGACAACATGGGCCTGCTCCATCCGCGTTAAATCAGAGGTAGCCTCTATGTTAGCCAACGTCGTTTCTTTATCGGCTTCCGTCAGCTTTCCTTTTTCAACCAATCTGGCCAAGATGGAAGCAATTCGGCCTTTTCCTTTATGGACCAGCTCGTCGTTCATATCATATAAAACAACGCGAAACCCTTTCTGAGCCGCAAGCTGCGCTATGCCGCTCCCCATCGTTCCCGCTCCGACAACGCCGATGATACGTTCGTTCATCTTATAAATCTCCTTCTCTAAAATAAGCTCGTATTTTTGTATGCGCTTTATAGTTTAATTATAAAAAATTTAGTTGCATCCAAACACGTTCACGATGTAGGAAAAACGGAATAACTTTTCGTCCACCGTAATCAACTTAATTCGATCAGTCTTTAGCCGCGTACGACCAAACGTGATTGGAGAATACTTTTTCAATTTGCAGATTCGTTTCCATGTAATCGAGCATTCCGATGACTTCCGACATCACGAATGTAAATTGGCGCCGGTACTCCGTAGGATACATTTCCTTGGCCAGCTCAAACGGCGTTTTTGCCCTGAGCTTGACCAGCTCTTTGACTCTGTCCGCCTTTTCATCCATCCTTGAAAGTCTGGAGTCGATCAAGGCCGCATGTTGACCGAACGCCTCTCCGTGACCGGGAAACACGATATCCGCGGCGAGCTCCCGGCATTTCAACAGCGATTCCCGGTACAACGCAAGCGAGGGCAACCGGTTCCCGTCTATATCCGGCTCGACAAGCGCATTGCTTGAAATCTTGGGAAGCAGGTGATCGCCTGCCGCCAATACCTTTCTTTGGCGGTCATAGAACATCAGATGGTCGGGGGAGTGACCCGGCGCGTAAATAGGCTCCAGGCTGTCCAGCCCTTGAATATTCCCTCCCTCATCCACCTCAATGATGTCAGCCGTCACTTTTTCATGTTTATTTTCGACCATACTTCTTTTCATCTGCTCGATACGTTGAGCGCCTAACTCACCGCAGCCCATCTCACGGTACAATGTATCAAAAAAGTCACAGCGAAAGCTTAAATATTCCGGATCCCGAGTAAGCCGCGGAACCGCCAACGGATGGGCCAGGACAGGAATCTTGCGACGCTCCGCAATCCTGTTAATTAATCCGATGTGATCGGGATGATGATGGGTGAGCACAATTCGCTCCAAATCCGTTAATGAATAGCCTAAGTTTCCAAGTGAGCTTTGCAGAATGGCAAACGCTTCATCTGTATTTATGCCGGCATCGATCAAGGTTAACTTGCCGTTCCGCTCAATAACCAACACGTTGACCGGACCGACCGGGAGAAGGGTCGGCAGCGTGATTTGATGGAATCCATAACCGTCCTTATGAACCGAGTACATGGAATGCTCCTCCAATACGGGCTAAAATAAAAAACGGGATGCCGGTAACCAAACACCCCTTGAATAATCGTATGGTTCAAGAAATTTTCACTCCCAGATAAGCCGATTGAACGTTTGCGTTATTGCTAATTTCATCTCTCGTGCCGTTTAGAATGATTTTGCCCTGATCCATCACATAAACGCGGTCGGCCACTCTCAGGGCGGCTTTGACGTTCTGTTCCACCAGAATGACCATCGTGCCAAGCTGCTCTTTGATATATTTCAAATTTTCCAATATTTCATTCACGATCATCGGTGCTAACCCCATAGACGGCTCATCCAGCAAAATAATTTTCGGATTCGACATTAAGCCTCGTCCGATCGCGAGCATTTGCTGTTCTCCGCCGCTTAGAAAACCGCCGAGATTATGCATATGTTTTTTCAATCCGGGGAACATTTCAAGTACTTTCTCCAGGTTTCCCTTGACGCTTTCCTTCTCTTTAAAGTATTTGGAATACATGCCGAGCCGTAAATTTTCTTCAACGGTCAGGTTGCTGAAAATTTGCCGCCCTTCGGGAACAAGTGCCAAACCTTTGCCAACAACATGATGGGAAGGGAAACCGCTGATCGTTTCGCCGTGTAAAGTCACTTTCCCTTCCGACGGCTTGTAAAGACCGGCTAACGTGTTCAACAGGGTGCTTTTTCCGGCGCCGTTCGCACCGATCACCGAAACGATTTCGCCGCTATGTACTTCGAGATTAATGGCGTGCAGTATTTGGATGTTGCCTATATGTGTGCTTAAGTTTTCTACTTTCAGCATTAAACCGCCTCCTCCCCCAAGTACGCTTTAATTACTTTTTCATTGCGTTGTACGTCTTCGGGAGTTCCTTCCGCAATTTTTTTGCCGAAATCGATGACGACGATACGATCGGCAATTTCCATAACGGTAGCCATCTTGTGCTCGACAAACAAGAACGAATGGCCTTTCTTTTTATACTCTACGATGTACTCGGACATTTTTTTCGTTTCCGCATCGTTTAAACCCGCCATCGGTTCGTCTAACAAGACGAGTGTAGGCTCATACATGATGGCGCGGGCGAATTCCAATTGCTTCTGAAGTCCGTAGGAGAGCTGCCCTGCTTTTTCATGCATCAGATGGAGCAGCCCTACCATTTCGAGCGCGTCCAGAGCGAGCTGATACGCTTGTTCTTCATCCTTCTTGACGATCGGCAGTCGAAATCCCGCACTGAGCACATTCGTCCTCAATTTCACATGCGCGCCCATCATGGCATTTTCCAGAACGGTCATATTGCGAAAAATTTGAAGATTTTGGAACGTCCTTGATATTTTAAGCGGCGCCAGCTCATATATTTTTTTGCCGGTAAGTCGATTTCCTTGATAAATAACTTCTCCTGAGGTAGGCGGCATAAAACAAGAAATCGTATTGAACAACGTGGTCTTCCCGGCACCGTTCGGACCGATGACCGCCACAATCTCCCCTTCCCCAACTTGAAAGCTAACGTTATCGACCGCGGTTACTCCGCCGAATTTTTTCGTCAATCCCTTAACTTCCAGTAAGTTTGTCATGTTTAAACCCCTTTTGCTTCTTTCATCATTTTGGTTTTGCTGCGCGAAGCTTTGACCCAGGCGCCTGATAGTATCGAAATGACCCCTCTAGGAGCAAACATCATCACAATCACGATCATAAAACCGTAAACCACAATTTCAACCGGACCGCTGAGATGGAGGTAGTCTTTACCGATATACCGGATCAGTTCCTGCAGGAACATGATGGTGCCCGTACCCAGCATAGCGCCCCAGATGGAATGGCTTCCGCCGACCATGACCATGATCAGCAGCAAAATGGAGAAATTAATGTAAAACGTAGGAGGTGCGATAAAATTAATAAAATGCGCGTAAAAGCTGCCCGCTAACGAGGCATATGCGGCGCTGATCGCAAAAATGGCCACTTTATATTTGGCGACGTTAACGCCCAAGGTTTGCGTAGCGATTTCACTGTCGTGTATGCTCCTGAGCAGCCGGCCAATAGGAGAGCGAACGATATTCGTTGAGAAAATGATCACGAGTCCCACAACGGTCCATATGAAATAATAAAAATAGAGCGGATTGCTCAGATCCAGACCGAACAACGATAAAGTCGGAATGCTGTGCAGGCCCAAGGGGCCCCCCGTATAATCCGACAACCCTACAATTAGAATATAGATGATAATATTAAAACCGAGGGTGGCTAAAGCCAGAAAGTGTCCTTTCAGCTTGAGAATGGGAATTCCGATCAGATAGGCGATGCCAAAAGTGACCACCATGCCAAGGATCATGGCCAACCAAGGCGACATCGCGGCTTTCGTCGTCAGCATGCCGGACACGTAGGCTCCGATTCCAAAGAATGCGGCATGCCCTAAAGAGATTTGCCCCGTATAGCCGATCAGCAGACTTAGTCCGACCGTAATGATGCTGTACAGGCCGATTAGAATCAGCACCGTAAAAATATGCGGAGCATGGACGAAAAACGGAAGAGCTAATATGATGGCAATTAAACCGATAAACGGTTTCCAACGATTGCCGTATAAAATTGCGTCAAGTTTAGCCATTATGATTGCCCCCTCTATACTCTTAGACCGGTTGCTTTGCCGAACAAACCGTTCGGTCTGAAGAATAGCACCAACAGCAATACCGTGAAGCTAATGGCGTCACTATACGTACTGGAAAGCAAACCGCTTGAAAAAGCTTCGACTACACCGAGCACCAAACCGCCCATGACGGCCCCGGAAATATTATTCATCCCTCCGATAACCATGGCGACAAAGCCTTTAAGACCGATTAGAAAGCCCATCTCGTACGTTGCGTCCGTTAAGGGAGCGATAATAATGCCGGCGATGGCTCCAAGGGCTGCGGCCAACGTGAAGGATAAGCCTGACATCGCCTGGGTGTTGATCCCCATTAAGCTTGCGGCGCGGGGATTGGTCTCGCTCGCTCTGAGGGCGGATCCGATAAAGGTTTTATCAAAAAAGAAATACAGCAAGGCGAGCAGGACGATCAGTATGGCAAAAATAAACAAACTTTGCGGGTTGATAACGGCCCCGAAAAAATGGATGGGCTTTATCTGAACAATCGGCGACAAGGTTTTCGGATAAGTACCCCAAATAATTAATCCGAGTCCCTTAAGAAAAATGGACAATCCGATAGTAATGACAACAAGGGTGACGGGTGCGCTCTTTCTCGCCGGTTTTATAAGTGTTCTCTCTATGAATAAGCCGATAAACGCGGTAAAAAGGATCGCTATTGGAATCGCTGCGAACATGGGAAGACCAAAACCAATTAAAGAAATACACGACATCGCCCCGATCATCGCAAACTCACCTTGAGCAAAGTTTAATATTCCCGTTGTATTGTAGATGGTGACAAATCCGATGGCTAGCAGTGCATAAATGCTGCCAACGGTAAGTCCGGTGATGAGAAATTGCAAAAATTGCGCGAAATCCATGTTCGATCTCCCTTCTAGTGAAAATCTATGGCAGATCGATATCTGCCATAGATTATTATCCATCCAACTATTCTTCGTATTTCCAGGCGTTGTCTTTAATGCCGAGTACGGTCAATCCGTCCACCTGTGAAGTCAGCCTTGTCTGTGCAAAATCGAAGGTTCCTGTAATGCCCGGATATTTGCCCAAATCTTTATTTAAAAACTTAGTAATATTTTCCGGAGTTGTATGTCCTGCCTTGATCGCCTCCACGATCATGGAAAGCCCGTCATACGTATGAGCGGCAAACAAGTCGGGTTCGCCGTTAAATTCGGCTTTGAATGCGTCACGGAACGCCTGCAATCTTTTCTTCTGATCCGAATCCGGCAGCTGGTCGACGATGCTTAACCGGCTTCCAACCACATAGAGCCCTTCATTGTTGCCTTTTACCTGATCGAGGAATCCCTGGTTCGCGGATGCGGTGCTTTGAATCATCGGAATGTTAAAGCCGAGGGCCTTAAAGTTTCTCGCCACAACCCCGGCGCCCGGCGTTCTGGACCATACGACGACAACCTGGGGATTCGCTTTTTTGACATTCGTTAATTGAACGGTCATATCGGTAGCCGTAGCGTCGAATTCTTCGTGTGCTACAATTTCAATATTATTTTCTTTTGCAAGGTCCTTGAATGCGGGAAGACCTTCAACGCCGAACGCATCCTTGGCATTTACCCAAGCCACTTTCGTAATATTTTTTTCTTTAACCATTCCACGACCTTAACGGAAACGGTTTTTGAACTTGGGGTCATGACAAATACGTTATCCTTATCCGAATTGGCAGGTGCAACCGTCAAAAACGGAAGCTTGGCCGAGATCGCCTTCGGAAGAATTGCGGCGGTTGTACTTACTTGCGTTGCTCCCACGACCGCAACGACGCCTTCGGAAATCAAGCGGTCCATGGCAATGACGGCTTTGGTGTCATCCGTCTCATAGTCCTGCATGACTAGTTTAATTTTATAGCCGTTAATAGGCCCTTGTTTATCCAATTGCTTTTGAAACAATTTTTGTGTTTGAACTTCCGTCAAGCCTAATGTGGATGCGGGTCCGGTTTCGGCAAGCACCAATCCGATTTTAATTTCTTTGGCGTCGCCGCCGCTTCCATCCGATTTGGCAGGCGCGCCGCTGTTGGATGCGTTATTACCTGCTTGCGGGCCTTGCGGGCCGCACCCTGCCAATACAAGAAGCATGACGGCAAGAGCGAATACTAACATGTTTCGGCTTGACATTTTCATATGAACACCCCTTCTTAATAATTAGACCTAACTCTTTTTCGACATTGAAAACGCTGTCATATCTTGTAACAATTTTAATTTTACAGAAAATTCAAACTAAGTATACCTGCATCATGTAGGAATTATAATTTGTCAATTTGTCCACTATGTAGGAATAGCATGAACTTCTGCGTGAACTATTGTTCAGCCGGCCTCTAAACGATTCATAAGCTCATCTTTTAATTTGACTTTCTGGATTTTTCCGCTCGCCGTTGTCGGCAGCTCCTCCACAAATACCACTTTGCCGGGAAGCTTATAGCTGGCGATATACGTTTTTAAGTAATCGATGATTTCCTCCTGCGTCGCCTGGACATTAGGCTTCAGCTTGACGGCGGCGCATACGATCTCGCCTAAAGTCGCATCAGGCAGGCCGACAATCGCGGACTCCAGAACTTTCGGATGGTTTTGAAGCAAGCCTTCGATTTCCTGGGGATAAATATTGTAGCCGCCCCGTATGATCAATTCCTTCTTGCGGCCCACAAATCGAATGTACCCGTCTTCGTCCATCGTGCCCAAATCGCCCGTATAATACCACCCTTCAGGATCAAGCACTTGCCGGGTTTGCTCAGGAGATTGGTAATATTCTTTCATGACGCCGAAGCCTCTGCAAGCAATTTCGCCGGTTTCACCTGGAGGCAGCGTTTCCCTCCGGTCATTGACAATTTTCACTTCGACGCCTTCTACTGCTTTGCCGACCGTCTCGAGAATGTTGCTTTCTTTATCATCATACTGCGTGATGGTTACCGTACCGGTCTCGGTGATGCCGTAGGAAATGCAAAGATTCATGCCCATCTTCTCACGGACCCCTTTGATCGTTTCCGGAGGACAAGTGGCCGCTCCCGTTATTCCCGCCCGCAGCGAAGATAAATCGTAGGAGTCAAAATCAGGGTCCTTCAATTCGAGATTCAACATCGACGGAACCGCGTGGTGAATCGTTACTTTTTCCTGCTCGATCAGCTTTAAGGCGTCTTTCGGTTTGTATTTTTCGAGCAGCACCATTTTGGATTGACAATAGACGGCAGACATCAAGTTAACGGCCATTCCGAAGATATGAAACATCGGCGCCAGAATAATAAACACATCATCGGAGACACATTGCAGGCTCTTCGCAATCGTCATGCCGGACTGAACGACGCTGCGATGAGTGACCATGGCCCCTTTCGGCACGCCGGTCGTTCCCGAAGTATACAAAATACAGAACGTATCATGCAGAGGATCGATGGCAGGCTGCGGCGGAATGACGTCATTCGAGCCTGCTAGAAGGTCGGTAAATGAGAGGCAGCCCTCCTTCTCATACCGGACCGTAATGAGCTGCAAATGGTTCGGTTCTCCGCTTTCAAAGCCTGTTTTTTCAAATTCCTGGGATACAAAAACGACTTTGGCTCCCGAATTTCCTAAAATATGCTGTAATTCATGCAACCGATACTTGGGGTTAAATGGAACGAGAATGGCCCCTATTTTCGCAATGGCAAAAAATAATTGAACCGTCTCATGCCAGTTGGGTAAAGAAACGCCGACCCGATCCCCTTCTTTGATGCCCAGCGATACGAGAGCAGATGCTAACCGATTGACTTCCTCCTGCAGCTCGCCGTAGGTCAGTCTGCGCGTCAGGTCATAAATCGCCTCTTTATCGGGACTGCCTTGCACCGCCATATCCAACAGTTGTGAAACAGACACGCTATTCCCTTGCATGTGATCATTCACCTTACCTTCCTGTGTCCTACATATTTTGGGTAACCTTATTTCGATGACGCGTTAACATGATCGAAAGCCCGAAAATCAATAAAAACAAAGCCATAAACAGGGAAGACAAACGATACATCAAGCCGTACCCTACACCCGAGGCCAGTACGCCCAATAAGATGGAGCCGAGCGCAACCCCTGCATCGATGGAATTGTAGAACATTCCGTTCGCGATCCCCCGCTCATCTGCGGATACTTCCTTGATCATCCAGGCCTGAATGGACGGCTGGATCATCCCATACCCGCAGCCATAGACGATTGCCGACAAAATAAGTTCGAGCAAGCGGTCCGAGTAGGAAAGGAAAATGACTCCCAGCATGACCAGAAAACCACCGGGTATCACGGCGGCAACAGGCCCCCTGCGATCGAATATTTTTCCGGCAAAAGGCCGAATCAGCAGTACCATCAAGGATTGAACCAGAAAGAAGCTGCCCACGCCTTCAATGTTACGCTGAAGGCCAAACAGTGCGATGAAACCGATCAGGCCGCTGTAAGTGATGGATAAGAGCATATTCAAAATGGCGGGCAGAACTAATTTCCGGGAAAAGTAGGTGTTTCCTTGTGAAGATTTCCCTCGAACCGCTCCTGTCGCCATTGTGCTTGCTCCTGGCAACACCCCGTAGATGATAGGAAAAATCAGAAGAAGAACAATCGAAGCTGCGGCCGTTAAAGTCCCAAAGCCGTAATTGGCGAGCAAATACATCCCGATGAGGGGCCCTACAGACAATCCGAGTGTATTGGAAAATCCGAAATACCCCATGCCCTCTCCCATTCGCGCGAGAGGAACCCGATTGGATGCCATAGTGGGCAATACGGTACTGGCCACGCCAAAGCCGAAACCATACACCATTCTTATACCTAAAATGGCGATTAAGGCATGACACCAATAGGTGCCGGCTGTAGCTATCCATGCGATGAATAAACCAAGGAACAAAAGCCGACCCATTCTTTCTTTCTGGCCAGGTCTGCCTGCAAACAGTCTCGCGGCCACCGAGGATAAGGCGAAAAGGCCCGTTATCACTCCGATGCTGAAATCACTGGCCTGAAATTGCTCCTTTAAATACGCAGGGAGAGAACTGATCAGCATCTGTAAGTTTAAAAATAATAAAAACCCGCAAAGTGTGATCCCCAAAAATCCCTTGGTCCACAATTGATCCTGCTGCTGGTCCATGACATCACCTTCCGAAAGTAAACCTGCTTCCCGGATTCCTCCTTCATTTTGACTGGATACAATGTTATCGCTTACATTTGGATGGGTTAAAATAACCGATTTCCTTAAATCTTATTATAAAAAGAAATCCGGCGAAAAAATACCTTCATCGTGCAGGAAAGTAAGCGCATAAATTTCCGCATCGTGACGTATGAACAAGAAAGAAAATACCTTCCAACGAAAACGATGGAAGGTTGGACGATTTGATAAGCCATGATGGAGCCTCTTAAGCTCACTTCGGCTTCTTGTCTTTCAGATGTTTATCCAAGAAAGCGATAAGGATATCCGTAATTTCCGTTTGCACCCATTGCGGTCCGCCGTGCCCGGCACCTTGAACCACGTAGTAGGTGGAATCCACTCCTTGGCTTACGAGAGCCTCATGCAAAATCTCCGTTTGGTTCGGAGAAACCAACGTATCCTTATCGCCATGCATAATTAAGAATGGAGGTGCATCCTTCGTAATATACGTGATCGGATTGGCTTTGGCCGCTTTCTCAGGATTGGAATGGATCGATCCGCCGGGGCCGAACACCGCAGGTCCGTTTACCCACATCCCTTCCGGCGCGGAAGGAGAGTCGTGAACAGCTTCCACCTCTTTGGAGAAACCGTATCCTACCTTCGTTAAATCAGACAAACCGTATAAATCAATGACGGCCTGCACGTTGCTGCTCAGATGAAGATAATCGCCTTTGTCAAATGCCGCAACCTCATTGGTTGTTCCGCTGAATGCCGCCAGATAGCCGCCGGCTGAATTCCCCATCACCGCGATACGGTCCGGATCAATACCATATTTAGCAGCATTGGCCCGAAGGTAGCGGATCGCCGACTTTACATCTTCTAGCGGTGAAGGGAAGGTGCTTCTGGGGGTGACTCTGTATTCGATACTTGCCACGACATAGCCTGATTCGGCCATCGTCATTCTTTGTTGTAAAGAGCTGTCTTTATTGGCTGACATAAAGCCTCCGCCAGGAACAAATACAACGGCGGGAAGAAGCTCTTGACTGCCGGGCTTCAAAATATCCATATGAAGAGGGAAATTAGGATCGCCAAAGATTGAAGGCTGCGAGTAAGAAAGCGGTTACTTAAACCTTCATGCTCGTTCTCTATGCAGCGAAGTCATTCCTTGTGTTGAAATCATCATACAATGAATACCCATGATTGGGTACGTTCGTGATGCAGGAAAAGAACAAATGAAAATTCTCCGCCGTAAACAAAGGTTTAGGCATCGGAGCTTTCCGTAAGATGCAGATCATACAGCTTGTACGCCAGCATGATGTTAAATCGCTGCTCGGCATCGTCAATATCCACCTGAAGGATTTCCCTGATTTTTTCCAGGCGGTATTTAAAGGAGCTGCGGTGAATGAATAAGCGATCGGAGGAATCTTTGATATTTCCGTTCGTCTGCAAATATACCCTCAGTGTATCGAACAGGTCGCGGTTCTTTCCGTTAGCGTACTGCAGCAGCGGGTCCAGATACGCTCTCAAAAATAGGGGAACGATATGGGGATCCGCCAAGTTGTACAGCACCGTATAGGAGCCTAGCTGATGAAAGCTGAGAAATTGCTTGTCCGGAAAGCGATTATAAAGAATAGCCAACGTTTTTTGCGCTTGCTTGTAGCAATTATAGTAATCTTCGATTTTATGGGCCTCTTGACTGATTCCCAAATAACTGGCCACATGGTCGAACTCGGAGCTAATGATTTTCTTGATTCTTTCATAAAAGGTTTTCCAAAACGCACCGGTCGCTTTGGCTTGGGGAACAATGGTTACATAATATTCATCCTTGCGTGTCAGGATAATCCCGGGCTCTGATCTGGAAACATGGTCGCGGATCCGATCCCAGATCCATGTTTTTTGGGCATCGACTTCAAGGAGATTGGATTTCTGCTCTTCCTTCTCTTCGAACACAAAGGAAAACAATCCAATGACGTGCGGCTCGAGAATATTCCAATTCAGCAGATTGGCGTACTCTAATATTTTGCCTTTGTTATGGATTTCCTCCACAAATAACTGATTGAAAAAGCTGTCCTTCACCTGTTCCCGCACGTCAAGAACAACCTTCTGCTTGATGAATTGAACCGCATATACGTTAAGCGCATGGTTCAGGGTCATCTTTAATACGGTATCGAGCTTCTTTCTGGGAATCGCCAGGCCCAGATAGCCCAACAGATCACCTGCTCCAACGACCTTAAACATGCCGAATTCAAGCTGGTCGTTAACCGTGATCCAATACTCCAATTGCTTGCTTTGCTGAAAGTGCCGCCTTTCGTTCTTCACCTGGGATAGAATACGCTCCCCCATCGCAGGATCGGATTCCAGGATACAGCTCGAAGTCAGATGAAAGAACCGGTCAAACAAAAAAACGGAGCATTTCATCATATCCGACAAAAACTCGGAAATTTTGGAGAATCCGTCGTCTTCCAGTGTATGCTTGACCAATTCCTGCTGATGATGCATGAACGTTTCAAGCCGGTATTTGCGGTCTTTTTCACTGGAATACAATCTCGCATTCTCAATCAGAGCCGAAACGTGCGAGGCTAAAAACTGCAGCAGCTCTAAATCGTCGGCTGTAAACAACGCATGCTCTTTATTGATGACATGCAGGACGCCGATCGTTTTCAAATTGATGATCAACGGAATTGTAATTTCACCGCCGCCCGGCTTTTCCAGGAAAGCAAAAAACGGGTTTAAATCGTAGGCTTCCTTGAGATCGATCTTGTCCTGCGGAATATTAATTCCGTAAGACGGGGGCTGATACAGAAAACAGTTCGTGTCTTCGTCATACAGGTAAATGAAGGCAGATTCCGCATTCGTCCCTTTTCCTGCGCGTTCCACGATTTTACTTACGATCTCTTCTAACGAGGAGCCGCCCAAATATACATTTTCCTTCAACCACTCGAGCCCTTTTATTTTCTTAAGCTCGGTTTCTTTTTGCTGCCCCAGGGCAAATGCGATCGCGATGTCCTTGCCATATTCCTCGAAAAGCTTCTCCGCACCGAGTACGAGAGGAACAAAGGAACGGAAGCCGATCACGCACAAGCCCAAGCTGTCTTCGTTCTCCTGCCGGATCGGGAACGTAAACCACGTTTGAAACTGCTCCGCATTTAAACCTGATAACAAAGAGCAATTGTCTTCTTCTTTAATCAAATCAAACGTACAGAGCGGCTCGCCATAAACGCGGGGCAAACAGGCTTCACTGCTCAATGGAAAATGCTGCTCAAACTGAGGGGCCTCGCCCTTCTTCGCTTTAATCTTCAGCGTATGCCCGTCCTTGATAATAATCGCCATATAGTTGCAAGCGAACTGCTCGTGAAACGAATCGATTAAGTAATGCAGCGTTTCGTCCAGCGTATCAAACTGAACCATCCGCCTTGCCGTTTTTCGAAGATGGTGATCGATTTTTTCTAATAGGTGTTTTTGTTTCTGGGTATCCAACCGTTCGCTCCCCTTTCGAATTCATCGCTCATCCACATTTTCTGCCAATAAAGAAAAATAATATCTTTATTATAGTTAGAAAATCGCCTCATGGAAAGTAATGCAATTAGAGAGGAGAGCCGACCTGCCATTAAACGACGTATTTTTCCGCGTCGATCACTCGCGAAGCGACGCTCCTTTTCAAATCAATAAGGTTGACGGCGGGTACGGAGGCCGTTGCCTTGGTCAACGCCGCCAACGCGGCAAGCAGCGCATCGCCGGAAAGGACGGCGCATATCATTTCCTTGGCCCAGGATGCGATCCTGTCGACGGTTTCATGCACGAAAGCGATCGTCATCTGAATGGCATGGCGGGCTTGGTCTTCACGAGTCCGCGCCATCATTTTCTTCGTCCGAAGCAGCACGCTCTCCATGGCGTAGATGGAAATGACGATATCGGCCAAGTTGCCGGCGATCTCCTGTTCCTGGCTCAGCTTCTTGTCATATCTTTGTACGGCTTGCGCCAGCAGCCATTGGAACGTATGCTTGGCGTTTGCAATTAGCCGTGCTTCGAGTTCCAACGTTTCGCCGGCAGAGGAGCTGGGCACGGATTGCAGCTCGCCCGGCTTCTCCAATAAAGGCAGCTCGCCTTTGAACGCCCGCTTCACCAGGGTATCCGGAATCAGCATCCGGTTAATTTCATTCGTTCCCTCAAAAATGCGGAATATCCGCGAGTCCCGGTACATACGCTCAATCCGGTATTCCTGAATGTACCCATAGCCCCCATGAATTTGCAATCCTTCATCCACGACAAAATCGAGAACCTCCGAGCCGAACACTTTATTGATCGAGCATTCCAGCGCATATTCGGAAATCGCTTTGGCCGACAAGGAATCGACATTCGGATGGCTGTGATCGAGCACGCTCAAGCCCTCGTCGAGCAAGCCGGCCGTTCGGTAAATCATACTTTCAAGCGCGAAGGTCCGGATATTCATGTCGGCCAGCTTTTTGCCGATGAGCGGGAAGGAAGCAATGGGCCGGTCGAACTGCTTGCGTTCATTCGCATAGGCAGCCGAAATTTCGATCGCCGCCTTGGAGAGCCCCAGGCCTCCCGCCGCCAGCTTCAATCGCCCGAGATTCAAAATATTGAACGCGATCAGGTGGCCCTTGCCGACCTCTCCCAACAAATTTTCAACCGGAACCTTCACATCCTCCAAAGTTAACGAGCAGGTGGAAGAGCCTTTGAGTCCCATCTTCTTCTCCTCCGGTCCGATATGCAGCCCGTCGAACGACCGTTCCACGATAAACGCGCTGAAGTCCGTCCCGTTCACCTTCGCAAAGACGATGAACACATCCGCAAAGCTCGATCCGGAAATAAATTGCTTCGTTCCGTTCAATATATAATAAGCGCCATCGCCGGATAATTTAGCATGCGTCTTCGCTCCCAGTGCGTCCGTCCCGGACGAGGCTTCCGTCAGCGCATAGGCGGCCAGCTTCTCTCCGGCTGCAATACCCGGCAAGTATCTCCTCTTTTGCTCGTCGTTGCCGAAAAACACGATCGGCAGCGAACCGATGCCCGTCTGACCTCCATACGAGATAAAGAACGAGGTCGCTCTGACGATCTTCTCATTGATTAACAGCGCGCTGACTTTATCCACATCGAGGCCTTCATACCGCTCCGGCACTTCTGCGCTGAGCAAGCCCAGTTCACCCGCGGTCCGCAGCTTTTCCTTTGTTAACTCGACGTTCAATTGATGTTCCATTTCCTCTTCCAGCGGCTCTAATTCATTCGTTACAAAATCGTCCGCCAATTGCGCGATCATACGCTGCTCTTCCGTGAAATCCTCCGGTGTGACGATTCGATTCAAATCCGCTTCTTGCACCAGAAAGCTGCCGCCCACAATTTTATTCATCTTACTCTCCCCTTCATCATTTAGTTCAATCCGAAGACGGATTGTTCCAATATTTCGGCAATATCCTTCGCTTTCACCCGGTCTTCCATTTCCTTCATTTTCGTACCGTCCTCCATCATCGTCAGGCAGTACGGACATGCGCTGCTAATGACCGTCGGATTGACCTGCAGAGCCTGCTCTGTACGGGCTACGTTAACCCTTTTGCCTGCCGTTTCCTCCATCCACATCATCCCGCCGCCGGCACCGCAGCACATCCCGTTCTCGCGGTTTCGTTCCATCTCGACCAATTCGACGCCCGGAATCGCTTTCAATATGCTGCGGGGCTGTTCGTAAACGTTATTGTAGCGGCCCAAATAACAGGAATCGTGATAGGTGATGCGTTCTTTTATTTCATACTGCGGGTTCAGCTTTCCTTCGCGGACCAGCCGATCCAACAGCTCGGTATGGTGAAGCACTTCCACATTCTCCAGCCCGAATTCCGGGTATTCGTTTTTCAACGTATTGTACGTGTGCGGGCAAGCGGTTACAATCTTTTTAACCCCATACTTTTGGAAGGTTTCGATGTTTTCCTGACAAAGCTGTTGAAATAAAAATTCATTCCCCATCCGCCTCGGCGTATCCCCGGAGTTTTTCTCCTCGTTGCCGAGAATGGCGAAGCTGACTCCGGCTTCATGCAGCAATCTGACGAAAGCCCGGGAAATTTTGCGGCTGCGCAAGTCATAAGAGCCCATCGATCCTACGAAGAAAAGAATGTCAAAATCCGGATTGTCCTTCACCGTCGGCACAGCCAAGCCTTCGATTTCCCCCGTCCACTTCTCGCGGTCGTTCCGGCTTAAGCCCCATGGATTGCTTTGTCTTTCGATATTTTGCATCGCACGCTGGCCTTCAGCCGGTACACTGCCCTGCATCAAGACGAGCTGCCTGCGCAGGTCGATGATCTTGTCGACATGCTCGTTGCCGACCGGACATTGATCCTCGCAATTGCGGCACGTGGTACACGACCAAATTTCGTCCTCCGTCATGACGTCTCCGATCAATTCGAGCTCTTCCGCCTTGCGCTCCTGCACAGCCCAATGGCCTTTCTGCCATTCGAGGGTCGGCCCAATATCGGTCACTTCCGGCGAATCCCAGTTGGTTCCGTTCGCGCTGATCCCGGACATCGCATGCACGCCGGACGAAGAGAAAGCAAATCCGGGCACCCAGGGCGATTTGGACGTAATCGCGGCGCCTTTTTCGGTTAAATGATCCCGCAGCTTCATAATCATATGCATCGGAGACAGCGCTTTCCCCGTATTCGACGCAGGACACACATTCGTGCATCTGCCGCATTCCACGCAAGCGTAAAAGTCCAGCATCTGCTTTTGCGTAAAATCTTCGATTTTGCCTACCCCGAAGTTATCGGCCTCTTCATTGTCCAGATCCAGCTTCTTTAACCGGCCTGCCAGCTCAGCCCGGCGAAACCAAATGTTGAGCGGTGCGGTCAGGAGATGAAAGTGCTTGGATTGCGGGATATACACGAGAAAAGCGAGAAGAATCAGCAAGTGCGCCCACCAAAACATATAAAACGCGGCTTTCGCAGCCGTTTCGGACATTCCGCTGAAGACCGCAGCGATCAACGATGAAAGCGGAGCGTACACGGATGCCTCGTGCATGAGCCAGATCCGTTCGAACCCGAGAGAGAACAGGACCGTCATCATCAGGAAAAAAATTAAAAACAGCACCAGGCTCGGCTTCCAGCCTCTTTTCAAGCGGGGCAGTTTCTCCACATATCTGCGGTATGCGGCATAACCCGCCGCCACAAGAATAACGAACACCGTTATTTCCTGCATCAAGCTGAATGCATCATAGCCTGGAATCGGCAAAGCGCCCCCGCCTGTCAAACCTTTCACTATTAAATCCAGGGCGCCGAATTGCAGAATGATAAAGCCGTAAAAAATGACGATGTGCATCAAGCCGCTCTTCGGATCTTTCATCAGCTTCTTCTGGGCAAATACCTGTGATACAAATTCCTGAAGCCGTCCGCCCTCCAGACTCGAATGAAATTCGGCGGGCTGGCCGAGCTTTACATATAAATATCGATGAAACACAGCTTTGTAAAACAGATAGAGTCCATACCCGACTACCGCCAAAAACAAGATGAAGTTAATCCACTGCCACGTCATGCATCGTTCCCTTCCTTCCTTGGTCTGCAAGCTATCTTCCGGTTCTTGCAAGCATTGACAATTCATATGGCGTCATCTACAATAATTAATGAATGGAGATTCATTAATTGTGAGTTATTCTATCATGACGGAGGTTTCATGGCAAGAAAGAAAATTGACAAAACGGATGCCATCTTACAGGCAGCTTTAAAGGTATTCGCTGAACACGGCTTTAACGGAGCGCAAATATCCAAAATTGCCAAGGAGGCAGGTGTTGCCGACGGTACGATCTATTTATACTTCCAGAACAAGGAAGACATCCTGACGACCGTGTACCGCACAACGTTAACCGGTTTTACCCAGCTCTTAACCGATCGTCTGAAGGAAACCTTGAATGCGGATGCAGCGATACATGCCATATGCGAGATTTTATTTACGTTCATGGAAGAAAACGTCCATATCGCCTACTTAAACATCGTAGAGCTGCGCCAACATCCGATGGAACTACGCAAAGAAATCAGCCAGTATACGAGCCCGTTCTTCAGGCTCATCGAAGATGTGCTGCAGAAAGGTAAGGAGGAGGGGGCATTTCGCCCTAACCTTGAAGTCAAGCACGCCCGGAGGCTGTTGTTCGGGGCCATGGATCAAGTCATTTCCTCTTGGCTGATATCGGGCCGAAAGTATTCCCTGACGTCGCTTATTGAAAGCACCACTGAATTTTTAATCAAAGGTTTAAAATAATACATCCAAAGCAGGAGGGATTCCGATGAATATTTATGCCATCCTCAAGCAAACCTTCGATACCGAGGAAAAAATCGTAATCGAGAACGGGAAAATAGCCGACAACGGGGTCAAATTCATCATCAACCCGTACGATGAATATGCGGTGGAGGAGGCCATCCGGTTAAAAGAGCAGCACGGCGGCCATGTCGTTGTCGTATCCGTCGGTCCGGAGCGTTGTGCCGAAGCGCTAAGAACCGCTTTGGCCATGGGGGCCGACGAAGCGGTTCTGATCTCGGACGAGCGCATCGGGAATGACGAATTTAGCGTCTCCAACGCTTTAGCCGCTTATTTCGGCAAGCAATCGTTCGATGTTATCCTTGGAGGAAATTTCTCCGTAGATCACGGTTCAGGCCAAGTCGCCGTACGGCTGGCTCAGCTGATCCATGTTCCACACGTATCCTCCATTACGAAGCTGGATATTTCGGGTGACAAAGCGGTCGCTCTTCGCGATGCCGAAGGAGATACGGAAACGGTGGAAATCTCGCTCCCGGCACTCTTTACCGCCCAACAGGGCTTGAACGAGCCCCGTTATCCTTCTTTGCCCGGCATTATGAAAGCCAAGAAAAAGCCGTTCACCCTCATCGGTTTGGATGAGCTCGGGTTAACGCCGGCACAGATCGCCGCCAAAACCGTTCAGGCCTCCCTTTCCCTTCCGCCGGCCCGAGGCGCCGGAAAGCTTCTGCAGGGGACCCCGGCAGAACAAGCCCATCAATTGGTACAACTGCTTCGCACGGAAGCGAAAGCCATCTAACATTCAATCGAGGAGGAATACCTATGAGCCTAACCTATATCGTTATCGCCGAAGCACGTTCCGGCAAGCTGCGTCAAGTTACTTTGGAAGCGCTTCACGCTGCGAAAATCGCTAAAAATGACGCGGATCGCCTCGTTGCCGTTTTTCCCGGGCATCAAATCACTTCTTTGGCCGAAGAACTGGCCCAATACGGCGTAGAGTCCGTCCACGTGCTGGATCATCCCAGTCTGGAAAATTATAATCCGGATACTTATTTTCCTGCCATAGCCGAGCTCATCGACGGCATCCGCCCGGATGCGGTATTCCTCGGTCATACGGGCATCGGGCGCGACCTGGCTCCGATGCTGGCAGCCCACTTAAACGCAGGACAAATCTCCGATGTCACGGCCATTGAGAAGTCCGGCGCCAACGTCTTGTTTACACGTTCCCTCTATGCCGGAAAAGCGTTGGAACAGAAACGGTTTGTTCAGGGGCCGTCGATCGTTACCGTTCGCCCGAACAATGTGCCTCCCGCGGAGAAAACCGGCTCCCTGGCCCCGATCGTTCCCGTAAGCTACAGCCCTCCCGCAGCGCTGCGCTCCATCGTGAAAGACGTCGTGCGCAAGGCCTCCGGGAAGGTCGACTTAACCGAAGCCAAGATTATAGTGGCCGGCGGCAGGGGAGTAAAGAGCGCAGAAGGCTTTAAACCTTTGGAGCAACTGGCCGAGGCGTTGAACGCGGCGATCGGCGCCTCTCGCGGCGCTTGCGACGCAGGCTACTGCGACTACTCGATGCAAATCGGACAAACCGGCAAGGTCGTTACGCCCGAAATTTATATTGCGTGCGGCATTAGCGGCGCCATCCAGCATCTGGCCGGCATGAGCCAATCCCGGATTATTATCGCGATTAACAAAGATCCGGAAGCTCCGATTTTTCAAGTGGCCGATTACGGCATTGTCGGCGATTTATTCGATGTGGTGCCGCTATTGACCGAAGAATTTAAAGTAACGCTCACCTAGCGCCTTCACCGCAAATACCCCGAGAGCCGCAATTTGTTACGGTTTGCACATACTATGAACAAGTTAAGGAGGGCTTCGCTTTGAACAAACTTGAGCAACTGGCCGGCCTGCTGGATATTATCCAATTGGCTTTTCCCGAGGATGTCAGACTAACGGTGTTCAATAAAGAGAAAGTAATCGCGGAGCTGCCTGGGGGAACCCTGGATTGGCCGACTAAAATCGGGGAGCCCATGGCAACATTCAAAGGGACGGTCACTTCCAAGGCCCTGGAGGAACAACAGGTTTTCCGGGAAGAACGCGGGCCCGAAAGATTTGGAGTCGCATACATTTCTACGGCGGTGCCTGTATTTGAAGAGGGCGAGCTGCTTGGCGTGCTGACCGCGCTCGTTTCCACGCATAGACTCGAAATGTTAAGAAACGGGACCTCCAAAATATCGAACGCTCTTGAAACGATGGCGATTTCCACGCAGGAAATAAGCCAGACCTCAACTGACTTGGCCACGCAAATTCAAATCATTCAGGGGCAATCCGAAGAAATCATCAAGGATGTGGAGCGGAGCTATGCGATCTTGAATTCCGTCCAGGAAATTGCCGAGAACTCCAAGCTGCTCGGTCTGAACGCTGCGATTGAAGCGGCACGACTCGGGGAACAAGGCCGGGGATTTGAAGTGATCGCATCGGAAATTAGGAAAATGGCCGATTATTGTAAACAGTTTGCGCAGGATGTTCAATTCCAGATGGATAAAATTCAAAAGAACGTGTCCATGATGCATCATTCGATTGAGCATGTAGCGGCCTTCTCGGAGGAACATACGGCCGGCTTGCAAAAAATCAACACGGTGTGCGAGGGCATTCACGTTACGTCGGAAGAATTGCTGGCCTCCGCCAAAGTTTGAAGCAATTTGTGCTCCAAACGAATTCCTACGAAACGACAAGGATGCCTCCATACATCGTGTGCCTGCGGGGAGCAGGTTCACGATGTATGGAGGCATCCTAAGGCTTCAACATGAACACGAGATGAGCCCCTTCCTGAAGGAGGTGCGCATGTCAGGTGCGGCGCTATTTCTGCGGGGATGGGTTTCTTAATGAGACTTTCCTTCCTTTCACAGGTTGAGAGTCCTCCTGTTCAATAGATCGTTGACCGTAAATTCGTCCAGCTTTGGGACTAACCCTCTGTGGCCAAACTTAAGCTTTCGGTTATTTTCCCGATTGCTTCCATCGACAAATTGGAGAAACCGAAGCACGGTCTTTCTTCGTTCTACAATGTCAACATGCCCTTTCTTGTAAAACCAGGATTCGATGGTATTGTAAATTCCTTTATTGACGCCAAATTGCTTCTCGCAATAATCGACGAACAAAAGATCGGTGAAATGGACGATTTGATCTTCGGAATAATTTTTCCTCGGCTTGCCGGAAGTTTCACGCTCCGCATAACGAACCATGCTTAACCGGCAATGCTCTTCCAATTTCTTGCGGATCAGCTCGCTCAACCAAACAATAGGAACATCATGCCGGCGAGCCAGCTGTTCGATTTCCGTTATGCTTGCTATTTCCCCGTTATCATCTAAAATTTCGCACATATAGCCGACCGGCTGGCCGGATATCTCTTCGGATAATTCGAGAACGGCTTCAACAATGCTTTGCCGCTCAAGCAGCCCGTTTGCTTTGCCTACCAAAGGAAAGATATGCCCCGGCCTTCTATAATCAAGCGATTCGGTTGCATCGTCGGCCAAAGCTTTAATGGTATCCGCCCGTTCATAGGCGGAAATTCCGGTAGAGGTCGTTTTATAATCAACGGAAACTGTAAAATTTTTAGTTGATCCGCTGCTTCCATGGCTCGTCATGAGAGGAAGGTTTAATTGCTCTGCCTTCTCCTCGGTTATGCATACATAGACTAGCCCTTTGCCCGTTTTGATCATAACATTCACTTGCTCCGGGGTCGCGTATCGGGCCGCCCCCATCCAATAACCCGTTTTTTGCTCTACATCGTCCACAATAATCAAGGGTTTGTCATTCGATCCATTCCCCTCCTGATAGCCGCTTTTATGACCCATGATCGAACATCCCCTTTCCCATAATGGTGCAGCCTATTTGAGCGCTTTTTGCATCATGATCAATTCTTCAGCCAAATACGAGATTCGATCGAGCACATCCCGGTCCGTAATCTCATTGGCCGCATTAAAGTGATCGTTATGAACATAGACGTAGCTAGGCGCCGTATATGCGCGAAAATAACCTGCAATCGGCTTCAACTGATTTTCTATCACCAGGTAGTGCTGGTAGGTTCCGCCGGTCGCTATGAAGCCCATCACCTTGTGTCTGAACGCGGAAACGGGTGCCAAATCAAAAAGATTCTTCAGGACTCCCGTAATGGAGCCTTGAAAGATCGGGGTGCCGATAAGAAAACAATCCGCCGAGCTGACCATATCGATCACTTGTTTCGTATCCCCTGTGTAGGCGTCCGGAGAGCGCCCGTCGCAAAACTGCACATCGTATTGCTTCATGTCCAGCAGCTGGATTTCAATGGCCGGGTCGCCGTTCTTCACTTCTTCCAGCACCTTGTTCAGAACAGCGAGCGTTTTCGATCCGGTTATCGTCCCGCAGATCGCCAATAATTTCATGTAGTCACAGTCTCCTTCCATACAACTTCGCGAACCATAGAGAAAGGGGCAACCTCTACAATTGCCCCTTCCCGACGACCAACCTGGCGCTTAGGCCGATTGCACCTGCCGGATGAGCGCTCTTGCAAATGCAATTTCATCGTCGTTGACAATATGGTCCATATCTTTATAAATCCGGGCTTCCGTATCCGCCCCCATCTGCTTATAGAGAGCTGCCGTTTCAAGCACACGCTGCTCGGGCACCCAACCGTCGATGTCGCTTGACCCCAGAAAAACCGGCGTGTCCAGGAACGATCCTTCAACGTTCCGCTGCATGCCTTCGGGACCGATCACACCGCCTGTGTACAGCACGATCCCCCCATATCGGCCAGGCCGCCGCACGGCATATTCGGCCGTCAAGCAGGCTCCCTGCGAAAAACCGAGGAGGACCAGCTTGGTTACGGGAATCCCCTGCTCGAGCAGCTCGGAGATCCGCGTATGGTAACAGTCCAGCGCGAAGCTCAAGTAAGGTTCATTGTCGTTGAGCGGGGACATAAATCCGTTCGGATACCAGCTGTTGCCGGCCGCTTGCGGCGCAACGTAATGAACGTCAGGAAGGCTGATTCGGTCCGCAAGCTCAAGGATATCGTTCGTCGTTTGATTACGTCCGTGCATCATCATAACTACCGCGCTGCTCTTATCTAGTGGCACACCGCGCGTAACGACAGGCTGCTGCAAATGAATATTCATCAACTGTATTCCCGCAATCTTCTAGACGGCCTGCGGATTTGTAATCGGTTCAAGCGTAGCGAGAACCTCTTGACGACGATGCTCGAACCAGGGCGGGAGCAGCAAGCTTCGTCCGAGCCCATCCAATGGCTCATCCGTTGCAAAGCCGATATCGCTGGTCGCAATTTCGCACAGGATGCCTCCGGGGGAGCGGACGTAAACCGAGTGGAAGTAGTTGCGGTCTTTCACCTCGGAAGCATCCGTGTACCCCAAGCCTTCGAGATGCAGCTTGAGCTTCGTCGCTTCTTCGTCATTCTGGACGGCAAATGCAACATGATGCACCGTCCCTTGACCAAGAATCCAGCTGCCTTGCGGAACATCCGGCTCATGGAGGAGGAATACCGTGTTCTTCGCCCCGCCCTCTCCGATTTCGAAGCGATGATACGGACCTTCCTCCCCGGTCTTCTTGAAGCCGAGCCCTTCGGTAAGGAAGCGTTCCTGTTCCGGTACTTCGCGAACCGACATCGTGACGCTGTGGAAGCCGCGAACCGCTTCCGACTCGGAAATTTCGTCCGTAATCCAGCCATCGCGCTTATCGTTATCGTCGCCGACGATTTCGAACTCGAGGCCGCTCGGGTGAACGAAATGAACCCGCTTCTGACCGAAACGCGTTTCTATCGCGCCGTGCTTCACACCATGCTTGTCAAAATGCTTTTGCCAAAATTCAAGCGACGATTCAGGAGCGGTATACGAAGTAATCTTGACCTGCCCGGAGCCTCTCCGGGCGAGAACGCCGGCCTGCTTGTAAGGAAAGGTTGTCATGACGGTTCCGATCTCGGCGTTGCGGTTCGCATAATAAAGGTGGTAGATGCTGTCCGCGCCGTCAAACAGAATCGTCTGCTTGACCATGCGCTGGCCGACGATTTGCGTAAAGAAGTCGACATCCTCCTGTGCGCCGGCGACGCCGGCCGTAACGTGGTGAATACCGGTGATAAAATTTGTCATATTTCTTTTCCTCCTTCTTATTGTCGCGATGGTATCGCTTACATGAATGTGTTTAGCTTCTGCATCCTTAGAATAAAACGCATACCTAACTGTATTCTTACAGGATCTTTATCATTTCTAACATACGGCAATCCGGGCCGCCTTGGCTTCGCATATCCTCATGATTCACCTAACTTGACGAGCCTACTTCCTCATACCTTTCAGGAGCCAGCAAGGTTAAGGTCGTTCGGAGAACTTCCGGCAATTGCTCTAACTGCGGGAAGTGGGACGACTCTTCAAAGACCGCGAGTTGCGAGTCCGGAAGTTCTTTCTGGAATTCATAAGCATACGCGACAGGAATAACTTTGTCGTGCTTGCCCCACACCAAGCACGTATTTGCCCGGATACGATGCAGCCGACGGCGCAAACCTTTATCGGGAATCGGCCATAAGTAGCGGTTTGCTTCCGCCATTGCAAGCTGTTGATCCATAAAAAATTTCATCCGTTCGTCCGGATCTTCCGGGACCGCCATGGCGGCTTGGGCTACGGGCGATTGGGCATCGTAGTATAAATCCTCAGGGAAAGATGCCTGCGGCATGGGAATATCTTCGTTCCACAATCCGGCTGCGCAGATGAGAAGCAGGTTGTTGACTCTTCTCGAATCGGTTGCCGCTAATTCTGCGGCCAGCATGCCGCCAAAGGAATGCCCGATAAGATCAATGCGCTCCAATCCTAATAAATCGAACAGATCGTAATAATACAGAACAACATCCCATAAGTTCCGGAGATCAAGCTCATTGCTGCCTGACGTTCCTTCCAAGCCGGGGAAGAAGGGAGCATACACTTTATATGTTTTCGCCAGTTCGTCTAAATAGGAATCCCATTTCAAACCACCGGCACCGTGCAAGAAGACCACCGGTTTTCCTTCCCCTGCTACAAGCACCTTGGCTATATGACCATCTCGTATCGGAATAGCCGTCAATTGAGGCGTCGCCATATTCCCTTCCCCCTTAAGATAAAACTGCAGCTTTGGACGAGGCTGCTTTATTGATGTCGTTATGAGCAACGTCCGGCCATCCCACAACAGGCCATTGATCGTCCCAAATGCCTTGCAAGTGCGGCATGACTTCTTTGGTGAACAGTTCGATGTTTTTTACGGCCAGATGGTGCGGCATAGATCCGACATTCAGGTGCGCCGTAATACTTCCGACGCGAAGTGTTTTAATTAAGTGCTTGAGTCTGTCGCGAACGGTTTCAGGCGAACCGGCAATGACATTGCCGGCTTCAACCAGCTCCTGCCAGCTGATATCCTGTTTTCTCGCATACCGGCTCTTGCCGTGTACGGCAAACTGACTCACCGCGCTCTGGGCCACGCTTTTGGCGCTGCGATACCCTGGCGCTTCCGCATACTTGCCGGGTATATGCATGAGCGTTCTTATAAAATAGCGATAATGCTCTTCATAGTCTTGCTGCGCTCGTTCATCCGTTTCGGAAACGAAGATCATTTGATTGTAGCCGAGCCAATAAGGATTTAAATCCTTGCCGGACTTTTGACGGTGCTCCCAGAAGGATTCCGCAAATTTCTTGCCCGCTTCAAAGCCGCTGTAACTGAGATGATAATAGGGGTGATCGTTCCGGATACAATAGTCCCAAGTTTCCACACTTCCGCTGCCGGGAATCCAAATCGGAGGATGCGGGTTCTGATAAGGGCGCGGCCACAAGTTGACATGCTTGAGCTGGGTATACTTCCCGTTAAAAGAGAACACCTCGCTTCGGCTCCAGGCTTGTTTAATGAGATCAAGCGCTTCATAAAACCGGGGTCTTAATTCGGCCGGCGGAATTCCATATACGAAATTCGTATCCATGGAGGTTCCGCTTGGAAAACCGGCAACGACGCGGCCGCCAGTCACGGTATCCAGCATAGACAGCTCTTCAGCCACGCGGATCGGAGGATTGTACAAAGCGATGCTGTCTCCTACGAGCACAAGACACGTTTTCTCCGATTGGCGAACTTTCCCCGCCAGCATAGCCGCCATAATGTTCGGAGAATTATCCAATCCATAGGCGTTGCTGTGATGTTCATTAAAGCCAATCGCATCGAAGCCCCCGTCAACGGCAAGCTCATATTGTTTGATGTACTCGTTAAAAATCTGATGGCCTTTCCGGGCATCGTATAATTCACTCGGAATGGTGATCCATACACTTTCATGATTTTCTACGAAGTCCTCGGGCAAATCCCGATACGGCATGATGTTTACGAAAACAAATTTCACGGCTTATCCCTCCCAAGTCTTGGTTACATCATTAGCATAAACTGCAAACCTAACTGAGTTCTTACACGATCTTTACAAGTTCTAACAATTGCAGTGATAACGGTCGGCCCCCGTGTCAATTGGGGAACGGAGCAGCTACGGAAGCACAAAAAAGCCCAAGCCTCTTTTCATCGGAAGAGGCTTGGGCGTATGGTTTCCTGCAGCGTCAAGAGACTTACGTGGAATGAAACATTTTTTGCAATTTGGCCTGGACAGGAATACCCAGTTCTTTTTCAATATATTTTTGATACAGTTCGGATACTTTCTTGGCTTGCAGAACCAGATTGGCTTTCATCAACCGCTCCATATATTCCAAATATACGCTTTCTTCATAAGGCTCCTTACGCAGCGCTTTCTCAAAGTAAGAAATGCCTTGCTCGTAATCGGCTTGATCCCAATAATATACAGCTAATTCCTGCAGCACTTTTAAATAATAAACACGAAATTTTTCCCGAACCAGTTCAAGGAAGCTGACATAAGGATATTCCTCGAAATAATCTCCCCGATACAAAAGCTCCGCTTTTTTTAATTTGCCGAGATGCTCCAGCGAGGAGTATTCCCCTTTATGAATAAGCTGCGTGAATTGATGAATATCCAGATCCATATGATCCAAACTTAACGTATAATGTTCGCCGGACTGCTTAATGAATAAGGAATCCCGGCCCGATTTTAATTGAGGCTCCAACGTTTTTCTAAGATACGACAACGTTACATAAAATTGATTATTCACCGCTTCAAACGAGCCTTCGGGAAAAATTTCATCGATGATGCTGTCTTTCGTCAGCTTGCTTTCCCGATGCGTAATGAAAAATTGCAGCAGCCTTAAGCTCGATTTTCTTTTTAAGGTGACGATCTGATCCCCCGATTGAATCTCAAATTTACCCAAGACGCGTATCGATATTTTGGCATGTTCGGGTTCCTGCACGACCAGCGGACGGTGCGCTTCCAATTGGGGTGTCGGGGCGGCCATGTCGACGGCCGATGTAGAAGATCCCCTTTTTTCCGAAAGGGCTTGCTGCATTTGCTTGACTTTATTGGATAAATAAATATTGTGTGTAAAAGACACGCTCGATTTCGATAAATACAGCTCCGCCTCTTCCCATTGTCCGGTTTCCATGTAGGCGGCAACCATCTCTAAATAAACATTGCCAAGATCGTAATCCAAATGGAACTGAACCCCGATATCCTCGGCTTTCCTGAACCAGGCAAACGCTTCTTGATAGTCCCCTTGCAGACGGTAATATTTGCCCATCAACCGGTAAGGAAACAGGATGGCACAGTCAAAGCGTTCTTCCGATAGCTTCAGTGTTTCTTTGATCAAAGAATCCGCTTTCAACAATTTGTTTTGATCTAGATAAATTTCCGCCAATACGCACAATGACATGTGATGAGGATGATAATTACTATACGTGCCCCGGTACGATAACGCTTCTTGAGCGCATTGCACCGCTTCCTCCTGCCTCCCGGTTTTCATGCAAAGCATCGCTTGCAGCGATAAATTTTTACAAATCATCTCTTGATCCTTGATGCTCAACGATTCGTTCAAGGAATTGCTGCACAATTGCTCCGCCTTGTTCATTTCACCGACAAAATAATAGATGGCTGCAAGCTGATGCTGAAAATGAACCGATAATTTAGGGTTCATATTGCCATTCATACTTTTGAAATTGATTTCGAGCGGCGTGATTAAATCTTTAATCATATCTAATGGGATGCACCTGAACAGGAACAGGCTGATACTGGCGAAAGTAAGATCCGGGGAGAAATTTTCCGATAACTTATCGATCAGTGTTAGAAACTGGGAACGGGTGAAGCGCTCTTTCATGCTTTTCATTAAAGTCGCGGCGTTAATGAATTGACTGCCCATCACCGAATGGACAAAAGCATGAATAAAATCCGATTTCTTTTCATAAATAAGCGAAAGCTTCTGGTGAAACTCGTCGATTTCCGTGCTACTGTGCCGCTTGGATAATTCCCGGTACAAAAATGACCGGAACAGCTTGTGATATTTAATCATGCCCAAATTGTTTTTATATATAAACAGATGATTTCGAAGTAAATGTTCCAGAATTTCGTCCGCATTATGAATGCCGAGAAACTTGTTAATCACATTGGAGTTGATATCCGTAAGCAGACACGTTTTATACAGAAAGTCGCGAATCTCTTCCGATTGGGAAGCCAGTATCTCGGCACTTAAGTAATCGTTGATGTCAGGGGTTCCGTTGAACTTCAGCCAAAATGAAGGACGGTCGGCATCATTCACTTCTTTGATCAAATCCTTCAGAAGCTGCAGGCTGGTCACCCAGCCTTCCGTCTTATGATAGATGAGATCTATTTCATTCTCCTGCAAGGCAATACCGTGCAAATCAACGAAAAACATACCGATTTCATCTTTGGTAAACGCTAACTCCTTGGTGTGCAACTCAGCCAGGCGGTTCTGCAATTTTAAACTTACGAGCTGCAAGCTGGGGCGGGTCCGGCTCGTGATAATAAAAGTAACCGACGGGGAAGCGTTTTCAATCAATCTGGTCAAGATGTGCTGGATCTCTTCGCATTGATCGACGGATTGGTATTGGTCCAGGATGATGATCAGCCGGGTCGGCCAAGTTGACAGCAAGGCGGAGAGATGGTCAAGCTCCTCATCGATTTGTTCCGGTCTGACGTCGTAAATCATTTGTTCACCGGAAATTCTACGCAAGATGGCCGTCTTCATATAGGAGAGAAAGGTATGCGGGTTTCGGTCCTGCTGCGATAACTGATACCAGACGGCCGGAAGCTTTTTTTCCTTAACAAAACTTGAGATTAACGTTGTTTTGCCATACCCTCCATCGCTGGTCAAACAAATGAGCGAACGATCAAGATGATTTTCAATAAACGATAATAAACGATTTCTAACGAGGTAAAGAGAGTAATTAGGCACGCGAAGTTTAGATTCAAGGATAATCACGGCGTTCCTCCCTGTATAATATCGAAAACTTATGATATTCAAAATTTTACAGGAATTTGGTGATCTTGGCAATTACAACTCATGGACGCCTCATACGAGCGGATGCGATGAGACGCCATGGAATGCCGGCGCCGGTCCGAATTTCTTACACACCCAGATAGCGGTGCTGAATATCGTTATCCGCCAGCAGTTCTTTGGGACTCCCTTGCCACACAATTTGCCCTTTATTCATGACCATCACTTCATCCGCAACACCGCATGCCAAGAAAAAATTTTGTTCCACCAGGAGAATCGATAAACCCTTTTGCTTCAAAGTTCTAATAATTTCGCCCACCTGCCCGATAATAACCGGTGCAAGACCCTCGGACGGTTCATCCATCAGCAGGAAATGGGGATTGGTCATAAGCGCTCTTCCGATAGCCAGCATTTGCTGCTGCCCGCCCGAAAGCTGGTTGCCCATATTGGTTTCCCGTTCCTGAAGAACCGGAAACAGCTCGTATACTTTCTCCAAAGTCCACGGGTCCAGCTTCGTATCCCCTGAATTTTGCGGCTTCCTTGCAGGCATCGTCAAATTTTCTCTGATCGTTAACGATGGAAAGATACGTCTTCCCTGCGGGACCAAACCGAAGCCCAGCTTGGCAATACGATAAGGAGCTTCGCCTAATATCTCCTTATCCCCGTATCGGATGCTTCCTTTACGGGGAGGAGTCAGACCGGCGATGGAATGGATCGTTGTCGTTTTGCCCGCACCGTTGCGGCCGAGCAGCGCAACACACTTGCCTTTCGGAATTTCGAACGAAACGCCTTGCAGAATGTGGCTGTTCCCATAGTACGTATGAACGTTCTCAAGCTTGAGCATGTTCCCGTGCACCTCCGCCGAAATAAATCGCCTTCACTCGTTCGTCTCCGCTTATTTCATCAGGGCTGCCGGTTAAGAACACTTCCCCATGATGCAGCACGGTAATGCGGTCCGCAATCGAAAATACGACTTCCATATCGTGTTCGATGACCAATAGCGAAATGGAGCGGGGCAAGCCTTGAATCAGCTTCGTTGTCTGGATCGTTTCGGCCGGCGACATGCCTGACGTCGGTTCATCCAGCAGCAAAATACGCGGTTTCGAAGCGATCGCAAGCATGATCTCCAGCAATCGCTGCTCCCCGTATGACAGCTCGTTCACCACACGTTTCCGGCGCTCCCACAGATTCCACTGGGTCAGCAGCTCTTCCGCTTCTTCCATCATATCGCGATATTGGTTCAGCGGTTTAAATAAACGGTTCCGATAAGGCTTGCAGGCCGTAATGGCTAAGTGCAAGTTCTCCTCAATCGTTAATTTGCCGAACAAATTGTTTTTCTGAAACGTTCGCGCCATGCCGGCCGATACCCGGGTATGGGAAGGCATCCGGCTTACATCCTGGCCATGAATTCTCACGATTCCTTCATTCATGGGCACGACTCCCGTAATACAGTGAAACAGCGTCGTTTTCCCCGCTCCGTTCGGCCCGATGATCACATGCCGCTCCTCGGGCTTCACCTCCAGATGAACCTGCTTGAGCACCTGCAAAGCTTTATACGATTTCGATAAACGTTCCACCTGCAGAAGACTCATGGCCGGTTCCCTCCTACGCTGTCGCTTTCCGTAACTTTGGGCATTGCATAGGACGGCTTCTGATTATCCGCGTCAACGTCCGTGCGAGGCAGGGTCAGCTTTCTCCACAGGCCGATCAGCAAATGAGCCACGCCACCGCGTCCTAGCAAAACAAGAATGAGAAACAGAGCGCCCATAATAATCGGCCATCGTTCCGTATAGGAACTAATATAGCTTTGCAGGACGACGAACACCGCAGCTCCGATCGGAGGTCCGAGCAACGTTCCCGAGCCTCCGATAATGACCATGATCAGCGCTTGTCCGGACAGCCCCCAGCTAATGATTTCCGGACTGGCGAACTGGTTGGAGAAGCCGTATAACGAGCCCGCTAATCCCGCCATCATTCCAGAGAGCGTGAAGGCAAGCACTTTATAGCTTTCCGTGTTATACCCCAAAGCCCGCATACGGGAAGTGTTCTCTTTCACGCCAATCACAATTTTGCCTGTCGGAGAATTGATGAAATAGTGCAGCACGATATAACATAAGATAAAAATGACAGCCATTACATAATACCGGCCTATCGGAGTCGTAACAGGACCGAAACCAAAGTCAGGTCTTACGCTGATCGACATGCCGTCCGCGCCTCCGGCCAAGCTTTTAAATTTATAGAAAAACACGTAAAGGAGCTGGTTGAACGCAAGCGTCAGCATGAAAAAGTAAGATCCCGTTATACGCACGAACATAAGTGCAGCAATCCAGGCAAGCAGCCCGGTAATCACAATGGCAGCCATGATCAGCACATACGTGTTGGTCACAAACTGGCTCAATATCGCGACCACATATACGCCCGTTCCGAAAAAAGAAGCATGTCCGAACGATGTAAGTCCTGCATATCCCATGAGCAGGCCCAAACTGAGGGCAAAAATGGACATGATGAACAGCTCGCCCGCCAACCGGATGCCATAGGTGGAAAGTATGAATGGAAGGGCAAGAATTGCCGCTACGGCAACAATCGCAAGGACCTGATTTTTATTCATGCTCCCACTTCCCTTCCAAACAATCCGGTCGGTTTAACAATTAGGATGGCGATCATAAAGATGAAAATAAGCGCCATGGAAACGGAAGGGAAATACACCTGACCCATGCTTTCGATCAAACCGATCAAAATCGCAGCGATAAACGTTCCTTTCCAGGTTCCCAGTCCGCCGATAACGACAATGACCAGAGAAAGAATTAAAACTTCAATATCCATCCCGTTATATAAGCTCAGGATCGGTCCGGCCAATACGCCGCCGAATGCCGCCAAAGCCGCCCCAAAAACAAATACGCTGGCAAACACGAATTTCACGTTGATCCCTAGTGCGCCCAGCATCGTCCTATCATCAACGCCCGCCCGAATAATCGCGCCGGTTTGAGTGTGATTTTCCATATACCACAGAACGAAAGCCAGCAGGATTCCGATGATAATGACGAACAGCCGATACGACGGAAACATGACAGGTCCCATCGAAATGGAAAAGTTAAGAATGGGAGGCACGCCTAACGTTAGCGGATTGGAGCCCCACATCCACTTCATCAAATCGGCAATAATAAACATGAGTCCAAAGGTCATCAGAACTTCTTTATCATGCGATCCGTAAACAGGGGCCAGCAGCACGCGTTCAATAAACAGGCCGATCCCGCCAACCACAATGACAGATAAAATCAACGAGACCCAAAATCCGAAGTGCTGACTCGTAAATGTATAGGCGAGATATGCACCGAGCGCAAAAAATGTACCATGAGTCATATTCACCACATTCATTAAGCCGAATATAATAGACATTCCCGATGCGATCATAAACAAGAGCATTCCATAAGCCAAGCCTGTTAGAAGTTGTAGTAATAATGTGGATACATTCAAGTTATCTCCTCCAATGAATGCGCTTACAAACACATTCCTTTACGGGTGTGATTTATTTTTTGAATGGATTTTTTTCAGGCATCCCTACATCTTTCATCGTATCCAGATACTCGAATCCGAGCTTTCCGTCTTTCACTACAAATTTCTGCACAAAAAAGTCGGATATCGGATTGTTTGTTTTAGGATCCATTTGAAATTTACCGCGAGGACTGTCGAGGCTAATGTTCTTCATCACTTGAATCAGATCCTCTGCCTTTGTGCTTCCGGCCTTTTCGATCGCTTTGTCAGCCAGCATAGCGGAATCGTATCCCATAATTTCAATGTTAGGCGGAATGTTAGGATGCTTCTTCGTGAAAGCTTCCATAAACTTTTTAGTCGCCGGATTGTCCAAGGAATCTTTGAAAATTTTGATCCCGTATACGCCATCCAGAGCGGCGATCATTTCCGGCGTCGTGGCCAAATCCGTCGGCACTGTAGAAATTAACGCGATTTTATCCTTCAAACCGAATTCCTTGAATTGAACAGCAAACCTCATCCCGTCCGTGCTCGGTCCCATATTGTACACGACATCCGGCTTGGCTTGGGCGATTTGAGTCATGAACCCGGCAAAATCGTTCGTGCCTACTTTAGGAAATTCCATTTGCATCACTTGGCCGCCCGCAGCTTCATAGGCACTCTTGAAAGCTTCAGCCTGCTCGCGACCCGCAGGATTGTCATATGAAACGATATACGCCTTCTTCCCGACATTCTTGGCTATATAATCGGAAATCGCAGCGCCTTGCTGATAGTTGGAAGCGGCTGCTCTGTAAATGTAGTCGCTCTTCTTGTCCCACGAGCTGTCGTTCCCGCCCGCATTGGCAACGATCAGAGGCTTCTTATCCCTGTCAATCTGGTCCCTCAGAGCGTATAAAGTCGTACTGGTCGTCATCCCGATAAGCAAATCAATCTTGTCTTCGTCAACCAGCTTGTGATATTTACGCAAGGCCACTTGCGGATTGTTCTCGTCATCTTCATAAACAAGCTCTACTTTTTTGCCGCCCACCGTATGGTTATTTAACTCGAAATAAAGCTCCAGCCCGCGCTTCAAGCCTTCTCCGACCGTTGCGAACGGACCGCTGAAGGTCAGCAATACGCCGACTTTAACCGAATCTGCTTGATTGCCAGCCGGCTTTTCCGTACCTGAGCTTGCCGGCGCGCTGCCTCCATTGCTTCCACAGGCAGTCAGAAATAGGAGAAAAGCTGCTATGACAACAGCGAGTGATCTTTGCATACCTTTGTTTGTTAATTTCATGAGAATCCCTCCGGCTACAGGTTATGGTTGCTCTTACTATGCTTGTTCATCGTCTCAACGCGCTTGATCGCATCCGGGTCATTCTCGGGAAGCGGCATCGCATCCAGCACCACGTTGTGCAAGCGTGTCAACAGCCCGCGGAATTCCGAATAAGGAATAATGTAAGGGGCATTGTTCTCGACCGCCTCCAGCACCTTCTCGCCTAATTTGACGGGGTCCATCCCGCCCTCGCTGAACGCTTTCATTCGATTCATCGTTTCGGCATCCACCTGGGTCTTCGTGTCGGAAAGCTGCTGCGGACGGGTGACCACCGACTCGTGAATATTCGTATTGACCGCGCCTGGACAAAGCACCGATACGCCGATACCACGGGGCTCCAGATCGAGGCGGAGCGCCTCGCTCATCCCCCGTACCGCGAATTTCGACGTCGTATACACGGTGCTGCCTTGAATCGCGTAAAAAGCGGACATGGATGCGGTGTTCACGATGTGTCCGCCCTTGCCGTACTCGATCATGCGCGGAACGAAGGTTTGAATCCCGTTGATGACGCCGTTCAGATTAACGTTCATTAACCAGTCCCAATCATCGTAGGTCACCTTCTCGATGTGGTTCAGCAGGTTGACGCCGGCATTATTGCATAAGAGCTGCACCTTGCCGAATACGCGCTCCGCTTCATCCGCCGCCTCGGCCATCGCCTTCCGATCCGTAATATCGAGATGAATGCCATGCACTTGAGCGTTCCGTTCGTTGAAATACGCCATCGCCTGATCCAGATGATCCTGACGAATGTCGGCGATGACCACGTTCATGCCGGCGGCCGAGAACACTTTCGCCATGCCCAGCCCTACTCCGCTTCCCCCGCCGGTAATAAATGCGACCTTGCCTGCTAGATCCTTCATCATCGTTTCCTCCATATTTGCGGTGCGTATCGATAGCATGATCTAATCCCTATATCACTATATCAATAACATGCACACGCTTTCAATTTGTAATATAAAATTTACTTCGCATAATGAAATGTATTCATGTATTTCGAACCGCGCGGAATATCGTGGAAATCCCCTGACCTCCGGCAATGCATAGGGTGGCGAGGCCCCAGGTCACCTGTCTTTTCAGCATCGCATGGATCAAGGTCACACTAATTCTTGCACCGCTGTTCCCAATCGGATGTCCCAGGGCGATTGCCCCTCCGTTCACATTCGTCTTGTCCAGCGGTAAGTTCAATTCCTTGATAACGGCTAACGCTTGAGCGGCGAATGCCTCGTTCAGTTCAATCAGATCCAGATCCTGGAGCGTCAGACCGGCCATAGCCAATGCTTTCTTCGTAGCCTCTACCGGTCCGATCCCCATCCGCTCCGGCTGCACGCCCGACACCCCAAGGCCCGCTACTTCAGCCAGCGGCTCCAATTTATACCGCTTCAACATCTCTCCGGAAACCAGCAACAGCAAGGAGGCGCCGTCATTTAAACCGGAAGAATTGCCGGCGGTCACCGTTCCATTCTTCTTGAAAACCGGCTGCAGGCTTGCCAGTTTCTCCAAATCCGTTAGTCTTGGATGCTCGTCAGTATTAAAAATGGAAGATTTTCCTTTTGGCTGCGGTACGGCAACCGGGACAATTTCGTCCTTAAAATCATTTCCTTCTATGGCGGCACGAGCCTTGATCTGGCTATCGTAAGCAAAACGGTCTTGTTCTTCGCGGGAAATCGAGTACTCCTCGGCCAAATTTTCCGCCGTCATGCCCATGACGAGACGGCCATACTTTTCTTCCGGCTGCGAGCCCGGCTGACTTTCTTTATTGGGGTCCAAAATCTCGCTGTTTCCGGAAAGAAAGCCAAATCGGGCGTTTCGGATATAATAGGGGGCGTTGCTCATACTTTCCACCCCTCCTACGACATAGGCGTGTCCGGTGCCGGCGCGGATGGACAAATACGCATTATGGATAGCCTGCATGCCGGAGCCGCATTGACGATGGACCGTATACCCGGGAAGCGATTCCGGAAAGCCTGCCTTTAGCAGAGCCATTCTTGCAATATTCGATTGATCCTGACTTTGCTTCGCTTGGCCGATAATGACTTCATCGATGGCTTCGTCGGGAATCAGGTTTTTCTCCTTCAAATTCTGGAATAAAGGGAGCAGCAGAGCATCCGGCTGCATATCCTTAAGCGCTCCGCCTAATTTGCCCACCGCTGTCCGATGAGCGCTTACTACATATACGCGGTTATCCATTTGTTCGGGCACCTCCGTTCATTGTGTGACAGAGTCGGCGATTTCAAAGGATGCCTCCGTCTTGTCCTTCACTTCGTTCAGGTCGGCTCCAGGCATCAGCTCTGTCAATACCAACCGCTCGTTCCGATAGGCAAACACGGCCAGCTCGGTAATAATGACATCCACTTTCCGTACCGAGGTGATCGGATAGGTGCACGATTTCACGATTTTGGCAGCTCCGTTCTTGGCGGTATGGTTCATCGTGATCACGACCTTCTTCACCCCGCTCAGCAGATCCATCGCTCCCCCGACTCCCATAATGCTTTGTCCGGGTATGGCCCAATTGGCGATATGCCCGTGTTCGTCGATCTGCAAGGCGCCTAGAAATGCCATGTCCACATGCCCCCCGCGAATCATGGCGAACGACTCCGCGCTATTAAAGTAAGAGGCGCCGATTTGCTCAGCGATCGGCAGCTTCCCGGCATTGACCAAATTCGGGTCGAGCTCCTCTTCGCTCGTCAGCTCCTTGACACCCAGCATCCCGTTCTCGGTATGGAAATAACCGCCGTCCGGCTTCACATATTTGGCTATTAACGTAGGAATGCCTATCCCCAGATTAACTATCGAATAAGGCTGAATTTCCGCCGCAGCCCGCTTGGCAATCAACTCTTGGATCTCCTGAATCGAACGCATATTAAGATTCAACTCCTTCTTTTCCCAACACCAGCGTGCTCTTCACAATGGCGTCTACAAATAAATGAGGAGTTACAATTTCTTCAGGCGAAAGCTCTCCCGCTTCGACGATTTCATCAACCTCTGCGATCACGTAGTCCGCCGCCGTCGCCATCACCGGGTTAAAATTGCGCGCGGTCTTGTAATAAACCAAATTTCCGAGCGTATCGGCCTTCGCCGCTCTAATTAAGGAGACATTCGCCCACAAGGGCTTCTCCAGCACATATAACTGGCCGTTGATTTCCTTTACTTCCTTGCCTTTGGCCAATTCCGTACCTACACTCGTCTTGGTGTAGTAACCGCCGATACCCGCGCCTCCGGCCCGGATCGATTCGGCCATCGTCCCTTGGGGCAACAGCTCGATCTCCAGCTTGCCTTCGTTAAAGCGGTCTCCTACTTCCCGGTTGCTTGTGAAATAAGACCCGATCGCCTTCTTGATCTTGCCTTGTCGCAACAAGAGGCCCAGGCCTTTTCCCGGTTCGCCCAGGTTATTGCTGATCACCGTCAGCTGTTCGGCATCATGACGGGTCAGGGCGTCGATCAGGCTTAAAGGAGCGCCCACCAAGCCAAATCCTCCGACCATGATGGTGTTGCCGGATGTAATGACGCGTATTACCTCATCGGCCGCTTTCCGTTTTTGCATCCTCATCCCCTCCTAAAGACTGCATCCGGTGTTACGTGTTTGCCAGCATGGCAAGACGCTGCTTCACCTCATGCTGGCAAATCCCCCCATGGTAGCAAACCACCGTCTCGATGTCGTACGACAATAACTTGGAGAGCGAGCGGATCGCTTCATCCATATCAAGCGTGTGCTGCTGCGCCGGTCCGAGCAACCGACCCTGAACGGCGATGGCCGCGTCACCGGCGAGCAATGTTCTATATGCATGCACGTAGAAACTGGTGTGATCCGGCGTATGCCCCGGAGTCGATATCACCGTGATTCCTCCGCAATAGGGCAATACTTCGCCATCCTTAAGCACGGTATCCACCTTCGCAGCAGGGGCCGGCGCAGCGGCAGGCAAGCGGATCAGCCGTTTGTCGCCTTCCAGATACGGCTTCGTCATTTCGTGCGCCAGCACTTCAATTTTGTGGTCAGCCGCGCCGAGCAATTCCGGCAAGCTGCCGATATGATCCAGATCTTGATGGGTTACGATAATTTTAGTGAGCTTACGAAAAGGTACCCCCAGTTTTTCCATTTCATTCCGGATCACTTCCAATTGCCCGGGCGTGCCGGTATCCACCAAAATAACATCTTGTTCGTCCCAAATCAGTGCAGGATGAATGATCTTGCGATCTCCGCCAAATACCATCGTTAAGTCAAGAGCTGCCAGCCCGGCTGCCTGCATATCACCATTCTCCTTGTGAAAATGATCTTCGATGGGTAGTTTCTTATTCATCGCAACGTCTTCCGTCATCAGCCTCGTCAATGAACTGTGGCTCACCTCGTTTCTCCGAAGCGTTTCTTGCGGCTCATACCCCGTTACAAGAGTAAAACAAAAATCTAACTGGATCCTTACAGGTTCATCTGAATATCTTACAAATCTATGCCTATAACGAAGAGTTTCAACGATTTTATCCCTTTTGTTAAGCCGGCAGATCGGCTATGATGGATTTGTTGGTGTACATCATGAAGGAGGATACGATGAAATCACAACCGTTATCGCATTGGGGCTTGAATACGAGCAGGCTCGTGCTGGGATGCATGGGGCTTGGCGGAGGCTGGAACCGCGACCCCATTACGAATGAACACCTGAAACATGCCGAGTCGGCGGTCGAAGCGGCGCTGGAGGCCGGCATTACGATGTTTGACCACGCCGATATCTATACGATGGGGAAAGCGGAGACCGTCTTCGGACAAGTGTTGAAAAAGCGGCCGCAGCTTCGCGACAGTATCGTCATCCAGTCCAAATGCGGCATCCGATTTGCGGAGGGCGACGTGCCGAGCCGGTACGATTTTTCAAAATCGCACATTTTGAATGCGGTGGACGGCATTCTGCAAAGGCTCGGGATCGAGACGCTGGATATTTTGCTGCTGCACCGGCCCGATCCGTTAATGGAGCCTGACGAAGTTGCGGAAGCGATCCATTCGCTGAAATCGTCGGGCAAAGCGAAGCGGTTCGGCGTTTCCAATATGAGCGCCGGGCAAATTCGTTTCCTGCAGCAGGCGTCGTCCGAGCCGATCATCGTCAACCAGCTCGAAATGAGCTTGGGGCATTTGCACTGGCTGGAGCAGGGCATTCTCGTCAATCAACACGCAGGCACGAGCGTCAACTTCGCCGAGGGCTTGTTGGAGTTCTGCCAAACGGAACGCATCCAAATCCAAGCGTGGAGCCCGCTCGCCCGCGGGGTATTCACCGGACGTGCGGCGGACAGCGAGCCGGAGCACATCCGGCAAACGGCCGCGCTCGTCGCCAGGCTGGCGCAGCAGAAGGAAACGACGCCGGAAGCCATCGTCCTCGGCTGGCTGATGAAACATCCGGCACGCATCCAGCCCGTAATCGGCACCGCCAATCCGAAGCGGATCGCCGCCTGCCGCGATGCGGAGCGCCAAGCGGAGCTGATGACCCGCGAGGAGTGGTATCAGCTGTATGTCAGCGCCAGAGGCGCGAACATGCCATAAGAGGCTAAAAAAAAAGTGTCGTCGTCGCGG